>NZ_QEOB01000001.1:743887-892865 GCF_003096875.1 Paraburkholderia unamae | reverse complement strand
TCGCCACCAGCCTGGTTGAGCTGGTTTGCCCAGTAAATCAGGCCAGCCGGGTCAGCCGGACGGCCATAGTAGGCGATGTAAGCCTGTTGTACCTGGGAGTAGTAATCTGCAGCAGCCATGTATAAACACCCCAAAAAGGTCTGTTATTGCCGTTTAATGTGTCGGCATCGCAAGAGGGACACCCATCAAGGCAAGACAATCCACATGCGATTGACGATGCCCCGCCCCGGACGGGCCGGGACGAGGGTGAATTGTCAGTTGAGTGAAAAGCACAAAATGTGATCGCACGCACAAAACCGAAAATTCCTTGCGGACTGTTGCAAGTGCTTCCTTGATGCGTAGTTGTACTTATCGGTTGCCGGACGGCAGACGGGCAAAGGCCCGTGGGATGGGGCCGTCAACCCCGATTCTATGGAGTCGACGGCTTGCTGCTGGGTGTTACATGGCTGCCCCACTTGGGGGCTGCTCATTCTAAGCAGCGCGAATATGAAATACTGTGACGCATATCACAATTACGACAACGACCCGCAATTGTTAGTCACTCAAAGGCAAATTAGCAGCGTGTGTGCGAGCGAATAGCCAATAGCAAAAACAGCGCAAACGTTTGCACAGAATTTGCCTTGCGATCGATACATAACGATCCAATCCGCTACCGCCATTTCTTTTCCGTTGCGCTGGAAACGTTGTCATCACAACGGCATCACGGCGATGACCCGCACGCGTTCGCCCTGCGTTCGCACCAAGGTCCGACGTCACACCGCGTCACCGTCACGTCACGATCCACGCCCGCAAAAATGTGATGACCATCACATTTTGAACGCCGGGTGCACGAGATGACCTTGCGTCGTCCCCTCACCTTTCCTGCCCTGGCTATCCAACGCCGGCAACATCGCCGCCGCCTCCGCCACAACCGGGAGCGATCAATGACAAGTCAACATCCGCCCCTAATAGCAAACGTTTTCGTGCGCCTCCCGCTCTTCAAATCATTGAAATAAACCCTTCATTGCATCTTTATTGCCGAATCGATAGAACCTCGGCCACTGCATCATTGAAAGCAGAAGCAAGAGTTGAAAGCGCACCCTGACGTTTGAAAGTAAAAAGAAAGGGTTAGAACAATTGGAGTTTGGCTGAGGAATCAGGGAATGGAATCCGCTTCTATGCCGCGCCTGGAGGCACGTGAATATGCGTGCCACATCGCACCGGCAATTAAAGAATCCGGATCTCTATTTGTCTGATGAATTAGATAAATACCAAAGGTTTTACAGCCGGTTGCCGTAATACAAGTGCAAAACGCGCGAGACCAAAACGCAAGCGAACAACCGGCGCGCCATTCAACCAGAACGATTAAATCGTCGAGAGACCCACAACTTATCCGAGAGGCCAGGCACCACCCGTTGCTGAGAGACTGAATACACGATAGCTGCAAAAGCAAGATTCATCGACAAAGAACAAGCAAAACATCCGAGAGAGGCACGAAAGCTCCAGCGAACGCTCATTCGCTTCGCCGGGGTGGTTTCGATGCGCCAGGCAATGAATACCCATCACGACGTATTGAAAGATCAGGTTCTGCTTTGCAATGCAAGAGACGAAATCGTTGACGTCGCAACCAGATTCACCAAGGTTGCAACCGTCAAGGAGGGCGATTACATCTGCTTCCAGGGAGATGCGCAGGCACCGCTCATTTTCCTTATCGAAGGTCAGTTGCGCGTCTCGACGTATTCCGAGGACGGCACGGAACTCCCGGTGAGTGTCGTCAATCCGCGCGAATGCGCGGGCGAGGTTTCCATCCTCAACCGCGTGCCGGTGTGCGCCAATGTCGCCGCGGCCAAGGACAGCGTGGTCGGCCTGCTCGACCGCGCCCATGCGCGCCAGTTGCTCGGCGATCCCGATGTCGCGCGCGCGCTGAACAACCTCATGGCGCAGCGCTATATGGGCCTCATCACCGCCCGCAATGCGCATAGCCAGTCGCGCGCCGGCGCGCGCGTGAGCGCCGTGATCGAGTCGACCATCGGCGAGCGGCTGGCGGGCGATCTCCCGCTCGTCGAGCTGCCCAATCAGAGCACGATCGCGGCGATGGCGAAGGTGAGCCGCGAAACGGTCTCGCGCGTGATCTCGTCGCTGGAAAAGCGCGGCGTCATCAAGCGCGAAGGCCGCGCGATCCGCATCAACGATCGCATGGCGCTGCGCCAGCTCGCTGCCGGCTGAGCGACAAACGGCGGCTACAAATCCGCCGCTACAAACAAAAATGGCCAGCGTTGCGCTGGCCATTTTTCATGCTGCGGGCTGTTACCCCCGGACTCAGACCACCACGGTCTGCGCCTCGCCTTCCTTGCTTGCGCGCACCACGCCGATCTTCCACACCTGCTCGCCGGCTGCGGCCAGTTGGGCTACGGCAGCGTCGGCCTGATCGGCCGCCACGACCACGGCCATGCCGATGCCGCAGTTGAACACGCGGTGCATTTCCGCATCGGCCACGCCGCCGTGCTTTTGCAGCCACGAGAAGAGCGGCGGCAGCGGCCATGCGGCCTGATCCAGTTCGGCCGTGAGGCCTTCGCGCAGCACGCGCGGAATGTTTTCGACGAGACCGCCGCCCGTGATGTGCGCCATGCCCTTCACGGTAATCGTTTCCATCAGCTTGAGCAGCGGCTTCACGTAGATGCGCGTGGGCGCCATCAGCGCGTCGGCAAGCGAGCGGCCGTCAAAGTCGGCGGCGAGGTCCGGCTGCGCGCGCTCGATGATCTTGCGCACGAGCGAGAAGCCGTTCGAATGGATGCCGCTCGAAGCGAGACCCAGCACCACGTCGCCGGGGGCGATCGTGCTGCCGTCGATGATCTTGCTCTTTTCCACGGCGCCCACCGCGAAGCCGGCCAGGTCGTATTCGCCGTCGGGGTACATGCCCGGCATTTCGGCCGTTTCGCCGCCGATCAGCGCGCAGCCCGACAGTTCGCAGCCTTGTGCGATGCCCTTCACGACCGTGGCCGCCGTATCGACGTCCAGCTTGCCGCAGGCGAAGTAGTCGAGGAAGAACAGCGGCTCGGCGCCCTGCACGAGGATGTCGTTTACGCTCATCGCGACGAGATCCTGGCCGACCGTGTCGTGTTTGTTCAGATGAAACGCGAGGCGCAGCTTGGTGCCCACGCCGTCGGTGCCCGAAACGAGCACGGGCTCCTTGTACTTCTTCGGCACTTCGAAGAGCGCGCCGAATCCGCCGATGCCGCCCATCACGCCTTCGCGCAGGGTCTTCTTCGCAAACGGCTTGATGCGATCGACGAGCGCGTCGCCCGCGACCATGTCGACGCCAGCGTCGGCGTAGGAGAGGCCTTGTTCCTGCGACTGTGCCTGATTAGCGGGGCCGGATTTCGGTTGATTCATGGGGAAGCGCCAGAAGGTCGGTAAAATGCGATTTTAACCGATTGACGGCGCCTCGCCGCCGCGCCCGGAGCGAGATTTGGCGCGCACGCGCCTTCGCTCCCAACCGGAACCCTGGTTTTGCCGCAGAACACACCGTTTTTCACGCCGTATCCGCGTCGGACCGTTCACCGGACCGGGGGCTCGCACGCCCCTGGCGTCGTGTCGCGGCGACACTGCGGTGTCCGCGGTCATAGCCGCAGTCATTGCGATAGCACGCTTTACCAGAACTGATTCCGTCCAGACAGACCGTGCAGCGACAGTTAACGCTCGATCTCGGCACCCCGCCGCCATCGACCTTCGACAACTTCCATATCGGCGCCAACGCCGAGCTGGTCGCACGCCTGCGCGGTCTCGACGCGGCGCTCACGGCGGGCCCGATCTCCGACCGCACGTTCTACGTCTGGGGCGAGCCCGGCAACGGCCGCAGCCATCTGCTGCAAGCGCTCGCCTACGAAGCGCCGCCGGGCCACGTACGCTATATCGGGCCGCAAAGCGCGCTGGCCGCGTTCACGTTCGATCCGCGCGTGACGATCTACGCGGTGGACGACTGCGACGCGCTTTCGGGCGCTCAGCAGATCGCCCTGTTCAACCTGTTCAACGAGGTGCGCGCGTACCCCGCCTGCGCGCTCGTCGCGACGGGCAGCGCGCCGCCCATGGGGCTCGCCGTGCGCGAGGACCTGCGCACGCGCCTTGGCTGGGGCCTCGTGTTCCACCTCGCGCCGCTTTCCGACGAAGGCAAGGCGGCCATCCTCAAGCTCGCGGCGCGCGAGCGCGGCATTGCGCTGGCCGACGATGTGCCCGCCTACCTGCTCACGCATTTCCGGCGCGACATGCCGAGCTTGATGGGGCTGCTCGACGCGCTCGACCGCTTCTCGCTCGAACAGAAGCGCGCGGTGACGCTGCCGCTGTTGCGCACGATGCTCGCCAAGGGCGTGGGCGAGCTGGTGAGCGTCGCGAGCGCGATGGAGCCTGACGATCTGCCGCCCGAAGACGATCCGGCAACGGATGACACGGGCAAGGCAGGCGACGCGGGCGACGCCGATGCAGCGCAAACGCCGCCTGATGCGGGCGACGCACTGCTCTTGCCCCTGGCTGCCCCCGACGCCCCCGAGCCCGCCGTGGCAGACGCCGCGCCGGACGACTCCGCCCAACCCTACGAGGCGCCGAAGCCGCCCGCCTTGCAGGCGCGAGAGCCGCTGCCGGTGCCGTTCGACAAGCCGACCGACAACGTCGAAGGCGAATTGGGGGCCAAATACCGTCATGTGGTCCACAAGGAACTGGGCACCGAACTCAAGGGCGAAGTCGAAGCCGACGTGAGCAACGAAATGACCGGCGAGCTGCGCGGCGATCTCGATCCGCCTGCGGCGGCGGCGGAACAAACACCGGAACAAACACCGGAACAAACACCGGAACAAACACTGGAACAAGCGCCAGAACAAGCGCCGACCGCGCCCGAAGCACCAGACACACCCGCAGCGCCCGACTCAGCCGCCACGAACAACACGCCCGTGGATCACGCCGAAGGCGAAGCACCGCCCCGGCCCGACGCGCCTGCCGTGCCGCGCGGGCCGAACCCACCCGAATCTCCCGCGGACTGCGCCGCACCGACGCCGCCCGCCGGCGCAGGCAACGGCGGCCCCCGCTTCAAGTAAAATGAGCGCCCATGGCTAACCTTGCACTTTTCGATCTCGATCACACGCTGATCCCCACCGACAGCGACCACGAATGGGGCCGCTTCATGGTGAAGCTCGGCATCGTGGACGCCGAGCGCTTCGCCGAACAGAACGACCGCTTCTACGCCGACTACAAGGCCGGCCGGCTCGACATTCAGGCTTACCTCGTCGCCATGCTCACGCCGCTCGCGAAGTATTCGCGCGCGCAGTTGAAGGCATGGCACGACCAGTACATGCACGAAGTCATCACGCCGACCATCCTGCCGGCCGCGCTGGAGCTCGTGAAACAGCACAAGGAAGCGGGCGACCTCTGCTGCGTGGTCACCGCCACCAACGAATTCATCACGGCGCCCATCGCCGAGGCGTTCGGCGTGGAAAAGCTGATCGCGTGCGAAGTCGAAACCGTGGACGGCCATCCGACGTCGGCTTTCACCGGCCGCCCGACCGGCACGCCGAGCTACCGCGAAGGCAAGATCGTGCGCGTCGAACAATGGCTCACCTCGATCGGCAAGCGCTGGTCGGACTTCGAGCACAGCTACTTCTATAGCGACTCACACAACGACATTCCGCTGCTCGAAAAGGTCACCGACCCGATCGCCACCAACCCCGACGACACCCTGCGCGCTCACGCGCAAAAAGCGGGCTGGCGCATCCTCGATTTGTTCCAAGCCCAGTGATCAAGAAACTCATCCGCAAGCTGTTCGGCCAGGACGACGCCGAAACGGCGCAAGACAGCGAAACCCAGGCCGCCGAGCCGCGCGCCGCCGAACATGAAGGCGCGGAGGCCGGCAGCACGCGTGCGCGACGCAAGCCGGCCGGCGCACAGAAGTCATCGAAGCCGCGCGCGGCCAAGGGCGTCAGCGACCCGGCCACGCCCGTGATCCTGTCCGCCGATGTCCACGGCATCAATCCCACGCTCATCTCGCGCAACGCCGTGCGCGTGACCGAAGGCCTGCAACAGGCGGGCTTCCGGGCGTTCATCGTGGGCGGCGCGGTGCGCGACCTGCTGCTCGGCGTGGCGCCCAAGGACTTCGACGTGGCGACCGACGCCACACCCGACCAGGTGCAGAAGCTGTTCCGACGCGCGCGCATCATCGGCCGGCGTTTTCAGATCGTGCACGTGCAGTTCGGCCAGGAAATCATCGAGGTCTCGACGTTCCGCGCGCTGGTGGACGCGCCGGCCGCCGACACCGCGCCTGCCCCCGCTCCGGCGCCCGCAAAGCGCATGCGCCGCGACGAGCTCGACCGCAAGACCCACGCCGTGGACGCAAGCGGCCGCGTGCTGCGCGACAACGTGTGGGGCGAGCAGCACGAAGACGCCACGCGCCGCGACTTCACGATCAACGCGATGTACTACGACCCGGCCACGCAGACGGTGCTCGACTATCACAACGGGATGGCCGACATGCGCGCGCGCCTGTTGCGCATGATCGGCGACCCGGCCACGCGTTACCGCGAAGATCCGGTGCGCATGATGCGCGTGGTGCGTTTCGCGGCGAAGCTCGGCTTCGAGATCGAGGAACACACGCGCGAGCCGATCACGAAGCTCGCGGACCTCATCAACAACGTGCCGGCGGCGCGTCTGTTCGACGAGATGCTCAAGCTGCTGCTCTCGGGCCACGCGCTCGAATGCCTCAAGTGGTTGCGCAAGGAAGGGCTGCATCACGGCCTGCTGCCGCTGCTCGACGTGATTCTCGAACAGCCGCAGGGCGAGCGCTTCATCACGCTCGCGCTCTCGAACACCGACGCGCGCGTGCGTGCGGGCAAGCCAGTGTCGCCGGGCTTCCTGTTCGCCACGCTCCTGTGGCACGACGTGCAGCAACGCTGGCAGCAGTACACGGCCGAGGGCGAGATTCCTGTGCCGGCGCTGCATCGCGCGATGGACGACGTGATCGACGCGCAAACGGAGAAGCTCGCGATCCATCGCCGCTACTCGTCGGACATGCGCGAGATCTGGGGCTTGCAACTGCGCCTCGAAAAGCGCGGCCGCAGCGCGATGAAGCTGCTGGAACACCAAAGATTTAGAGCGGCGTATGATTTCCTCCTGCTGCGCTGCGAATCGGGAGAGCTCGACGCCGAGGTCGGCCAGTGGTGGACCGACTTCATCGACGGCGACGGCGCGGCCCGCGAAGCCCTGCTCGCGCAGGGCGGCAAGGAACGCGCGCCGCGCAAGCGCCGCCGCCGCGGCGGCGCGAAGAGCCGTAAAACGGGCGAAGATGGCGTGCCGGAGCATGGCGACGCCGGTGACGTGCGTGAAGCGAGCAGTGCAGACCATGGCGACCACGCCGGTCCGCACGAGGACTGACATCGTGCGAGGTCGCGGCACGCCGCGACGCGCATGGGTCGAACCGCAACGAAAGTCGCAGGAAGTGAAGCCATGACGGTTGCCTGGCTGGGAATTGGCGCGAATCTGGGGGATGCGCGCCAGACTCTCAAAGACGCGGTGGTGTGCCTTGCACAACAGCACACCCTCTCCGTCGTCGCCAAATCGAGTCTGTACCGCACCGCGCCCATCGACGCGGGCGGCGACGACTATTACAACTGCGTCGTGAAGATCGAGACCTGTCTCGACGTTCACGCGCTGCTTGGGCTGTGCCAGCGCGTCGAGCATCACTTCGGCCGGGAGCGTCCCTTTCGCAACGCGCCCCGCACGCTCGACATCGACATCCTGCTCTACGGCGCGCTGCACATCGACGAACCCGATCTCATCGTGCCGCATCCGCGCATGACGGGCCGCGCGTTCGCGCTCGTGCCGCTCGTCGAGATCGATCCCGAACTCGTGATTCCGGGCCTGGGCCCGGCCAGCGCGTTCCTCGCCGCCGTGGCCGACCAGCGCATCGAGAAGGTCAAGCCGATGTGCCAGTGCCTTGGCATCGCGAGCACGCCGGACGTGCCGCCACCGGGCGACTGCCGATGAGCACGACGCCCCTGCCGCTCGTCAGCGCACGCGCCCCGCGGCCCGCAGCGCTCCAGTACATCGTGATCGAAGGGCCGATCGGCGCGGGCAAGACCACGCTCGCCACGCGCCTCGCCGAACGCTGGTCGATGCAGACCCTCTTCGAATCGAACGCCGACAATCCGTTCCTGGAGCGCGTCTATCGCGAAGCCGGTGCGTCCTCGCACGCGCTCGCCGCGCAGTTGCACGTCGCGCTGCAACGCGAACGGCTCGCGCACGACGTGGCCGCGCGCCGCGCCGCGGGCGTGCCGCTCGTGACGAATTTTCTGGGCGAGCGCAACGACCTGTTCGCGCGCCTCACCTTGAGCGACGACGAACTGCCGCTCTTTCGCGCACTCGCCGCGCGTCTTGCCGTGAACGGGCCCGCGCCCGACCTCGTCGTCTATTTGCAGGCGAGCCCCGAGGTGCTCTACGCGCGCATCCAGAAGCGCGCGGTGCCGCGCGAGCTGCATATCTCGGACGCGTTCCTGCGAGCGCTGTGCGACAGCTACAACGACTTTTTCTATCATTACGATCGTGCGCCGGTGTTGACCGTCGGCGCGGAGCATCTGGATCTGCCCGACTCCGATGCGGACCTTGCGCTGATCGCCGAACGTATCGAGACGATGCGCGGCCGCAAGGAATCGTTCGTCAAGGGTACGTCGCTATAGCCGTCGCGCTGACGCGACCCGGCGACGCCGCCCCTCCCCGTTTTCCCCTTTCCCAACGGATTTCCCCATGACTTACCTGCAGGAAACGAGCCGCAGCGCGGTCACCGTGCCCAAACTCCAGGCCATGCGCGACGCGGGCGAGCGCATCGCCATGCTGACCTGCTACGACGCGAGCTTCTCGGCGCTGTGCGACCGCGCGGGCGTGGATACGGTGCTGATCGGCGACTCGCTCGGCAATGTGCTCCAGGGCCACACGACGACGCTGCCCGTCACCATCGACGACATCGCCTATCACACGGCCTGCGTGGCGCGCGCGCAAACGAAGGCGCTGATCGTCGCCGATCTGCCGTTCGGCACCTTCGGCACACCCGAAGACGCGTTCGCGAACTCGGTGAAGCTCATGCGCGCGGGCGCGCAGATGGTGAAGATCGAAGGCGGCGAATGGCTCGCGCCGACGGTGAAGATGCTGGTCGAGCGCGCCGTGCCGGTGTGCGCGCACATCGGTCTCACGCCGCAGTCGGTGCATGCGTTCGGCGGGTTCAAGGTGCAAGGCAAGAGCGACGCGGCCGCCACGCAACTGATTCGCGACGCGCTCGCGCTCCAGGAAGCGGGCGCACAGCTCGTGGTGATCGAGGCCGTGCCCGCGGCGCTCGGCACGGAAGTCACGAAGCAACTGCGCATTCCGACCATCGGCATTGGCGCGGGTGTGGACTGCTCGGGCCAGGTGCTCGTGCTGCACGACATGCTCGGCATTTTCCCCGGCAAGCGCCCGCGCTTCGTGAAGGACTTCATGACGGGCCAGCCCGATATCGAATCGGCCGTGCGCGCGTATGTGCAAGCCGTGAAGGAAGGCACGTTCCCCGGACCCGAGCACGTGTTCTGATCGGGCGATCTCGCTTCGCTGAATGAAAAAGCGCGCTCCGGGGAGCGCGCTTCGTTTTTGTGGTTCGCTACAGCCGCTTCATTGCATCAAGCGCGCCGGCACCGCGCCGCGCAGTGCGTTGGTGATGAGCAAGGCTTCGGCGTTGAGGACGTCTTCGCGCGTGAGCACGCGCTCCTTCGCGCCAAACGATGCGTCGTCGAGCAGCACGCCGCGCATCACGCCCGGCAGCACGCCCGAGGCGAGCGGCGGCGTCCACCAGGCGCCTTCGAGCTTCACGAACACGTTCGAGCGGCCGCCTTCGGTCAGCTCGCCGCGCTCGTTGAAGAACAGCATGTCGAAGCCGCCCTGCGCCTCCGCCTCGCGCCAGGCGCGATCGAATTCGGCGCGGCGCGTGGTCTTGCGCAGCAACAGCGCGTCGGCGGATTCGATCGGCGCAAAGCCGTGGTCCGGCGCGAGCAGCACGCCCACGGTGTCGTGCGCGAGCGGCGCGAGCGGCGCGCTCGTGAACGTGGCCGCCCCGCTCTTGCCGAGCGCGAGGCGCACGCGGTGCGGCGCGCTTTCGTCAGCGAACGCGGCGCAGGTTTCGTCGATACGCGCGCGCAACGCCTCCACATCGCACGGAAAACCGAGCCACGCCGCGCTCGCCGCAAGCCGCGCGAGATGGCGTTCGACATGGCGCACGCCGAGCGCGCGCGTCGCGTACATCGTTTCGAAGCATTCGATGCCGGGATCGGCTTCGGTCAGGAATCGGGCTTTCAAACGGCACTCCTCGTATTCGTCGGCGGCCACGCTGTCGAGCACGATGCCCGCGCCCACGCCCATCTCGCCGCGCCGCGTGGCGCCCGCGCCCTTGCCGGGCGTATCGAGGGTCAGCGTGCGGATCACGACCGAAAGGCAGAAGTCGCCGCAAGCGTCGCCTTCGCGAGGCGCGTCGAGCCAGCCTATCGTGCCCGTATAGAGCCCGCGCGGCGCGTGCTCCAACGCCTCGATCAACTCCATCGTCCGGTGCTTGGGCGCGCCCGTGATCGAGCCGCACGGAAAGAGCGCGCGCAACGTGTCGGCGAATGTCGTGCCTTCGCGCAGCAACGCCTGAACGGTCGAGGTCATCTGCCAGACGGAGGCATAAGGCTCCACGCTGAACAGCGCCGGCACCTGCACCGAGCCCGTTTGCGCCACGCGCGAGAGATCGTTGCGCAGGAGATCGACGATCATCACGTTTTCGGCGCGATTCTTCGGGTCGGTCGCGAGAAAGCGCTCGGCGGCGGCGTCCTGCGCGGCGTCCGACGAGCGCGCGGCCGTGCCCTTCATGGGTTTCGCGCGCAACGTCGTGCCGTGCTTCTCGACGAACAGCTCCGGCGAGCACGAGAGCACCCAACGCTCGCCCGGCAACGCGATCAGCGCGCCATAGCGCACGCGCTGACGCTCGCGCAGCCGCCGGTAAAGCGCGAGCGGCGAGCCGAACGCCTCGAAGCCGAGCCGGTACGTGTAGTTGATCTGATACGACTCGCCCGCGCGCAAGGCGTCCTGCACGGCGGCGATGTCCTGTTCGAAACGCGTGCGATCGACCCCGATCGTCACACCCGCCACGCCCGCAGGCGCGGGCGCTTCACAGCCCTCCTGCGCGGCGAGCCACACATCGGCTTCTTCGCGCGAAAGCTTCTCGCAGCGTTCGAACAATAAAAAACGCAGCGCGGCGTGGCCGTGCTGCGTTTGACTGGATGACGAGGCTTCGTGCTTCGCGAATTCGAGCGCGCGCCCGAACTCGTAGTCGCCGAGCACGAGCGCATGGTGTCCCGCGCTCAGCTCGGCGTTCGCTTGCGCGCACACCGCGTCGAGGTCCGCCGCGCGCTCGCATGCCAGCTCGCGCACGAACCCCGTATAGAGGCGGCTCGAACGGCTCGCCGCCGTCGAGTCGCCGTCGTCGAGCAGCGCGAAAACCGCCCCACCCGTCGCGCCACCAGGATTGACTGCCATTGCTTTGACTACCTGCTACTTGCCTGCTGCGTGGTGACGCCGCAAAACGGCATCAGTCGAAGAAGCTCTTCACGCGGTCGAACCAGCTCTTGCTTTGCGGGCTGTGGCGCGAGCCGCCTTCCACGAGCGACTTCTCGAATTGCTGGAGCAACTCGCGCTGGTGATCGGTGAGCTTGACCGGCGTTTCCACCTGGACATGCACGTACAGATCGCCGGCAATGCTCGAACGCAGGCCCTTGATGCCCTTGCCGCGCAGGCGGAACGTCTTGCCCGACTGCGTGCCTTCGGGCACCGTGAAGCTCGCACGGCCCGCCAGCGTCGGCACTTCGATCTCGCCGCCGAGCGCCGCCGTGGTGAACGGAATCGGCATCTGGCAGTGCAGGTCGTCGCCGTCGCGCTCGAACACCGCGTGCTGCTTGATGTGGATCTCGACGTACAGATCGCCCGACGGCCCGCCGTTGATGCCAGGCTCACCGTTGCCGGCCGAGCGAATGCGCATGCCGTCGTCGATGCCCGCCGGAATCTTCACTTCGAGCGTCTTGGTTTCCTTCACCTTCCCTGCGCCGTGGCAGTTCGTGCACGGTTCGGGAATGTAGGAACCCGTGCCGTGGCACTTCGGGCAGGTCTGCTGGATGCTGAAAAAGCCTTGCGACATGCGCACCTGGCCCGAACCGTGACAGGTCGGGCAGGTTTCGGGCTTGGTGCCGGGCTTCGCGCCCGAGCCGTGACACACTTCACAGCCGCTCCAGCCCGGCACGCGAATTTGCGTCTCGTAGCCGTGCGCCGCCTGCTCCAGCGTGATTTCCATGCTGTAGCGCAGGTCCGCGCCGCGGTACACCTGCGGGCCGCTGCGCTGGCCGCCGCGGCCACCCGCGGCCTGGCCGAAGATATCGCCGAAGATGTCGCCGAAAGCGTCCGCGAAGCCGCCGAAGCCCTGCGCACCGGCGCCGCCCATGTTGGGATCGACGCCCGCGTGGCCGTACTGGTCGTATGCCGCGCGCTTTTGCGAGTCCGACAGCATCTCGTAGGCCTCTTTGACCTCCTTGAAATGCTCTTCCGCATCCTTGTTGTCCGGATTGCGGTCGGGGTGATACTTCATCGCCAGCTTGCGATACGCCTTCTTGATTTCGTCGTCGCTCGCGTTCTTCGCGACGCCCAGAACCTCGTAGTAATCCCGTTTCGCCATATCGGTTCAACGCCGGCCGTGTGCTTCGCGGCCCACGCCGGCTCCTCTTGAATGCTGGATCTCGTGACCCGTTTGCCGTTCCTTCGAACATCCGCACGGGCGTTTTCACGCCGCGGCGGCCCCTGAAAGAGAACGGCCTCCATAAAACAAATGTGCCCGGAGAGCCGAACGGCTCGCCAGGCGCTTCAAAGCTGACACGCATCGTAACCGATGCGGCCGCTTTCGTAACGTCACGACCGCCCGCCGATCAGGCGAAACGGTCATGACCGCCACGAACCGACTTAGTCCTTCTTGACTTCCTTGAACTCGGCGTCGACCACGTCGTCCGCGTTGTTCTGCGCGCCCTGCTCGGCCGCGCCCGCACCTGCGGCGCCCGCACCGGCTGCACCTGCCGCCCCGGCTTGCTGCGCTTGCATGTCGGCGTACATCTTTTCGCCGAGCTTCTGCGAAGCGGTGGACAGCGTCTCGACCTTCGCCTCGATCGTCGCCTTGTCGGCCGACGCGTTCTTCAGCGTTTCTTCGAGGTCCTTCAGCGCGGTTTCGATCGCTTCCTTCTCGCTGGCTTCGATCTTGTCGCCGTACTCGGCCACGGCCTTCTTCGTGCTGTGAACCAGCGCGTCGCCCTGGTTGCGCGCGTCGGCCAGCTCACGCAGACGGTGATCTTCTTCCGCGTTCGCTTCGGCGTCCTTCACCATCTTCTCGATTTCGGCTTCCGAAAGACCCGAGTTCGCCTTGATCGTGATGCGGTTTTCCTTGCCGGTCGCCTTGTCCTTCGCGCCGACGTGCAGAATGCCGTTCGCGTCGATGTCGAAGCTCACTTCGATCTGCGGCACGCCGCGCGGTGCGGGCGGAATGCCTTCGAGGTTGAACTCGCCCAGCAGCTTGTTGCCCGCCGCCATTTCGCGTTCGCCCTGGAACACCTTGATCGTCACGGCCGACTGGCTGTCGTCCGCCGTCGAGTAGACCTGTGCGTGCTTGGTCGGGATCGTGGTGTTCTTGTTGATCATCTTCGTCATCACGCCGCCGAGCGTCTCGATACCGAGCGAGAGCGGGGTGACGTCGAGGAGCAGCACGTCCTTACGGTCGCCCGACAGAACCTGACCTTGAATCGCGGCGCCAACGGCCACGGCTTCGTCCGGGTTCACGTCACGACGCGGGTCCTTGCCGAAGAACTCCTTGACCTTCTCCTGCACCTTCGGCATGCGCGTCTGGCCGCCGACGAGAATCACGTCGTCGATGTCGCTGACCTTCACGCCTGCGTCCTTGATCGCCACGCGGCACGGCTCGATGGTGCGCTCGATCAGTTCTTCGACCAGCGCTTCCAGCTTGGCGCGCGTGATCTTCAGGTTCAAGTGCTTCGGACCCGATGCGTCCGCCGTGATGTACGGCAGGTTGATTTCGGTCTGCTGGCCCGACGAGAGTTCGATCTTGGCCTTTTCAGCGGCTTCCTTCAGGCGTTGCAGCGCGAGCACGTCCTTCGAGAGGTCGACGCCCTGCTCCTTCTTGAACTCGCCGATGATGTAATCGATGATGCGCTGGTCGAAGTCTTCGCCGCCGAGGAACGTGTCGCCGTTGGTCGAGAGCACTTCGAACTGCATTTCGCCGTCAACGTCCGCGATTTCGATGATCGAGATGTCGAACGTGCCGCCGCCCAGGTCGAACACGGCGATCTTGCGGTCGCCCTTTTCGGCCTTGTCCAGACCGAAGGCGAGCGCGGCTGCCGTCGGCTCGTTGATGATGCGCTTGACTTCCAGACCGGCGATGCGGCCAGCGTCCTTGGTAGCCTGACGCTGGCTGTCGTTGAAGTACGCGGGAACCGTGATCACGGCTTCGGTGACCGGCTCGCCGAGGTAGTCTTCAGCGGTCTTCTTCATCTTGCGCAGCACTTCGGCCGACACCTGCGACGGCGCGAGCTTCGAGCCATGCGCTTCGACCCAGGCGTCGCCGTTGTCGTGCTTGACGATCTTGTAGGGCATCAGGCCGATGTCCTTCTGCACTTCCTTCTCGTCGAAGCGGCGGCCGATCAGGCGCTTGACCGCGTACAGCGTGTTCTTCGGGTTGGTGACCGACTGGCGCTTGGCCGGCGCGCCGACCAGCACTTCGTTGTCGTCCATGTAGGCGATGATCGACGGCGTCGTACGGGCGCCTTCGGAATTCTCGATCACCTTGACCTGATTGCCTTCCATCAGCGCCACGCACGAGTTGGTGGTGCCGAGGTCAATACCAATGATTTTGCCCATTTTTCTCAAATCTCCAATTTTGATCGCTGTGCGGACGCCGCTTTCGCGCTGCTTTAAAACTTCACGCTCAACGCCGCGTGCTTCGTTTAGCGCGGCTAGCGTCCACAAAAATTCGGAACTGCTGCCCAAATAAGTGCCGAGACGGCGTTTTCAAGGGGTTCAGGCTATGCGTTCCATCATTTTTTTCAATCGGCGCCCCGTTTTGTCGCCCAGGCCGCCGATTGCCTTTCTTTCCGCTTACTTCGGTGCCGAAACGGTCACGAGCGCCGGACGCAGCACGCGGTCGGCGATCACATAGCCCTTTTGCAGCACGTTGACGACGGTGTTGGCTTCCTGCTCGGACGGCACCATCGAAATGGCCTGGTGACGGTGCGGGTCGAACTTCTCGCCCACCGGGTTGATCGCGAGGACCTTGCCCTTCTCGAGCGCGCCGGTGAGTTGCCTGAGCGTGAGCTCGACGCCTTCGTTGACCTTGGCCAGGTCGTCGGAGTTGTGCGCGAGCGCGGCTTCGAGGCTGTCCATCACCGGCAGCAGATGCTCGGCGAAGCTTTCGATGGCGAACTTGTGCGCCTTGGTGACGTCTTCCTGCGCGCGGCGGCGGACGTTTTCCGTCTCGGCCTTGGCGCGGACGAAGGCGTCCTGCAATTCGGCGATCTTCGCCTGGGCTTCCGCCAGCGCGGCAGCGTTCTGGTCCACGCCGCCTTGCGTTGCCTGCTCGGCAGCTTCGGCCGCCTGTGGCTGGCCGGCCTGCGCCTGGGCTTGCGACGCCTCGTCCGCGGGCGTGGGGTTCTGGCTCGTCGGGTTCTCTTGCGTGTTTTCCATGTCGCTGAACGTCGTTGAATAGTAAAAAAGGGAACAAAGCATCGGGCGCGTTGCCGCCGCCCTTTCCGCCGCGCCGCCGGCTGTTGCGCCAGCGCGACAGATGCTTCATACATCGGGACAGCACGTGGGTGCCGGATCGCTTGTTTCAAGGCCTTCCGGCGTTTTTTTATACAGGGATCAAGACGCCGAAACTGCCCGTTACAACCATTACCGCAGTGCCGCAAAAATGAAATTGAGTACGGGCCAACCCTGACCTACACTCAGGAACAGGTGCTGCTCATGACGTGTTTACCCTGAGTGCGGCACCGTACCGAATGGGCCTGGGATTAGCAAATTTTTAGCCAACAAACTCGCTAACCGGGCCTCGAAACTGGCCGTTTTGCAGCAATCCCAAGGGGGAGTACCGTGAAACTGACCTTTGCCATATCGGTGGTCGCGCTGGTACTCATCGCCGGAACCACGACCATCTGCATGTCAGGCGCCGTGAACGAAAACACGACGGAGTACGGTGGCGTGCACGCCACGATGGAAGCGCTGTTCAACCCTCACGCGAAAGTTTGTCGATAGTGCGGCGGTCGCGCTTGGTCGGCCTGCCCTGCAACACGGCGGCCGGCTCCCGAAAGAGCCGCCGCCGCTCCTGTTCGGCCGTGCGCCGCTCGCGCCCGGCCGCGGTTTCCGCATAAAGCGTTTGCGCGACGCTGGCGGGGCCGCGCACGTCGCAAATGCCCAGCACTTCCACTTCCCACACCACGTGATCGATCTCGAATTCCACGAGGTCGCCCACGCGCACGTCCTTCGACGCCTTCACGGCGTCGCCGCGAATGCGCACGTGGCCCTTGTTCACGGCGTCCGAGGCGAGCGAGCGCGTCTTGAAGAAGCGCGCCGCCCAGAGCCACTTGTCGATGCGCAACCGCGCGCCAGGTTCAGTCGAGATCTTGTAGTTCATCAGATGCTTTCCGGATGAGCCGCCGAGGTGACCACTCAGGCCACCGCGCCGGCGCTCGCCGCGGCCTGCACGGGCCAGCCCTGCAAGTGCTGCGCAACGATCTCGCCCAGCGCCGAAATCCATGCGGGCGAGGCGTTCAGGCACGGAATGCGGTGGAATTCCTTGCCGCCGCCATGCAGGAATTCGTCGCGCACCTCCATGCCGATTTCCTCGATGGTTTCGAGGCAGTCGGCCGTGAAACCGGGGCAAAACACGTCGGCGCGCCGCACGCCGCCCGCGCCCAGCTCGCGCAGCGTCGGCGCCGTGTACGGCTGGAGCCACTGCGCGCGCCCGAAACGCGACTGGAACGTGACCCGGCACTCCACCGGCGTCAGTTCCAGCGCGTGCGTGAGCAGCGCGGCGGTCTGCTGGCACTGGTCGTGATACGGGTCGCCGAGGTCGAGCGTACGGCTCGGCACGCCGTGAAAGCTCAGCACGAGGCGATCGCCCGCGGCGAAATCGGGCTTGCCGTGTGCGTGCCAGTACTGGTGCACCTGGGCCGCGAGCGCCGCGATATAGGCCGGATGGTCGTGATAGCCGCGCACCGTGCGGATTTCCGGCTGGTTGCGCATGCGCCGCAGCGCGACGAACGCCGCGTCGAACGCCGTGGCCGTGGTCGACGCCGAATATTGCGGGTACATCGGCATGAGCAGGATGCGTTCCGCGCCCGCCAGCTTGAGCTGGTTGAGCATCGCCGGGATGTCGGGCGTGCCGTAGCGCATCGCGTAGTCGACGAGCACCGTGTAGTCGTTGATCTGTAGCAGATGGCGCAGGCCGTCGGTCTGCTTTTGCGTGTGCACGCGCAGCGGCGAGCCCTCGGGCGTCCACACCGCCGCGTACTTTTTCGCCGACGAGCGGCCGCGCAGCGGCAGGATCAGCGCGCGCAGGATGATCTGCCAGATGGGCGCCGGAATCTCGACCACGCGCGGATCGGAGAGGAACTGCGCGAGATAGCGGCGCACGGCGCGCGGCGTGGGCGCGTCCGGCGTGCCCAGATTGATGAGCAGCACGGCGACGCGATGCGCCGCGGCGGACTGCGAAGGCCGCTCCAGGTCGAAACGCATAGGCGAGTCAGTGGCGCCACGCTTTTCGCGCGGCAACGGTTGCATGAAACAAGCATTATAGCGGGCGCCCCTGGCAGGCCAACCGGGTGGCGCCGCGCCGCCGTTTGCGGGCTCGCCGCACGTTGGCCGTTCGGCTAATGGCGCGCAACGCGGCTTTCGGCGACGATCTCAGGAAAGGCGGGGGTGGCCCCGGCCCGGCGCTCAGTTCTGGCTGAGCGTGAGCGAAAGCAGGCGCGCGGTGATGTCCACGATCGGAATCACGCGGTTGTAGGCCATGCGGGTCGGCCCGATCACGCCGAGCGTACCCACGATCTTGCCGTTCACCTCGTAGGGCGCCGTCACCACGCTCATTTCCTCGATCGGCACGAGGTTCGACTCGCCGCCGATGAAAATCTGCACGCCCTGCGCGTGACTCGAAACGTCGAGCAGTTGCAGGAGGCTGGTTTTCTGGTCGAACACGTCGAACAGCTTGCGCAGGCGCGCCATGTCCGACGAAAGATCGGCCACTTCGAGCAGGTTGCGCTCGCCAGAGATGAGCACGGTGTCGCCGCTTTCGGGCTCCTCGGTGCTCGCGGTCACGGCCGCGTGCATGAGTGTCGTCATGTCGCCGCGCAGCGCGTCGATTTCCTCGCGCAAGCGGCGGCGCACCTCGTCGAACGAAAGGCCGGCAAAATGCGCGTTGATGTAATTGGAGGCTTCGATCAGCTCGGAAGGCGTGAAGTCGCGCTGCGTCGCCATGATGCGGTTCTGCACGTCGCCTTCGGGCGTCACGATGATGAGCAGGATGCGCTTGTCGGACAGGCGCATGAACTCGATCTGCTTGAACACGTGGCTGCGCCGCGGCGTGAGCACCACGCCCGCGAACTGCGAGAGGTTCGACAGCACGCTGGCCGCCGCCGCCACCACCTTCTGCGGCTCGCCGGGGCGCAGCGTGGTTTTCACCGCGCGCGTGACCGCGTCGTCCTCGGAACCTGGCTCGACGGTGAGCATGGTGTCGACGAACAGGCGGTAGCCGCGCGGCGTGGGCACGCGCCCGGCCGAGGTGTGCGGGCTGGACACGAGCCCCAGTTCCTCGAGGTCCGACATCACGTTGCGAATGGTCGCCGGGCTCAGCTCCAGGCCGGAATAGCGCGACAACGTGCGCGAGCCGACCGGCTGACCTTCGGCGATGTAGCGCTCGATCAGCGTTTTGAGGAGGGTTTGTGCGCGGGGATCTAGCATGACTGAAAATTTTAGCCTAATGGCGGGTTCACGGCGAGTACGCCGCGTGGCGCGGCCTTCGGGCAAGCCGCCCGGCACGGCGCGCGGCTTGCTGCCCGCGCCCCCGGCCGGCGCGCCTCGCGCTCGCGTTTTGTCATCGCCGTGTCACCGGCTTCGGGCTGGAAGGCGCGGCATGCAAGGCCCGGCGGGGCGTCCGGGGCCCGCGCCAGGTTCTTTTCGCGACCTGACTATGGTGTAATGCCGGCATGCAGATCCATAAGATCCAGAGCCAGTTCAAGACGGTTGCGCTAGTCGGGCGCAGCAATACGCCAGGCATCGCCGAGCCGCTGTCGGCGCTCGCCCAGACCATTGCGAAGCGCGGCTTCGAGGTCGTGTTCGAAGCGCAGACCGCGGAGGAAATCGGCGCGCAGGGCTATCCCGCGCTTCAGCCCGCAGAGATCGGCGCGCGCGCGGACGTAGCCGTGGTGCTCGGCGGCGACGGCACGATGCTCGGCATCGGCCGCCAGCTCGCGCCCTACCGCACGCCGCTCATCGGCATCAACCACGGGCGTCTCGGCTTCATCACCGACATCGCGTTTTCCGAAATGCAGGAGGTCGTGCCGCAACTGCTCGCGGGCTCGTTCGAGCGCGAGGAGCGCTCGCTGCTCGAATCGCGCATCACGCGCGACGGCGACCCGATCTATCACGCGCTCGCCTTCAATGACGTGGTCGTGAACCGCAGCGGCTTTTCCGGCATGGCGGAGCTGCGCGTGAACGTGGACGGCCGCTTCATGTACAACCAGCGCTCGGACGGCCTGATCGTCGCGACGCCCACGGGCTCGACCGCTTACGCGCTCTCGTCGCAGGGGCCGATCCTGCATCCGCAGTTGCAAGGCATCGTGCTCGTGCCGATTGCCCCGCATGCGCTTTCGAACCGCCCCATCGTGCTGCCGGACGACTGCAAGGTGAGCATCCAGATCGTGGCGGGCCGCGACGTCAACGTGAACTTCGACATGCAGTCGTTCACGGCGCTCGAACTGAACGACGTGATCGAGGTGCGCCGCTCGCGCCACACCGTGCCCTTCCTGCACCCCGTGGGCTACAGCTACTACCGTACGCTGCGCAAGAAGCTGCACTGGAACGAGCACCCCTCGTTGCAGAACGACCCGGAAGACTGAACCCGAGCCCTACCGAGCCCCACCACACGCCCATGCTTCGCCATCTCTCGATTCGCGACTTCGTGATCGTCGCCGCGCTCGACCTTGAGTTCGACCTTGGCTTCACCGTGTTCTCCGGCGAAACGGGCGCGGGCAAGTCGATCCTGATCGACGCCCTCGCGCTTACGCTCGGCGCGCGCGCCGATGCGTCCGTCGTGCGCACGGGCGAAAGCCGCGCCGACATCACCGCCGAATTCGACGCGCCGGCGCACGTCGCGCGCTGGCTCGACGAGCAGGCGCTCGCGAATGTCGACGCAGGCGACAGCGAGCCCTCCGTCATGATGCGCCGCGTGGTGGACAGCGGCGGCCGCTCGCGCGCCTTCATCAACGGCACGCCGGCCACGCTCGCGCAATTGCGCGAACTGGGCGAGATGCTGGTGGACATCCACGGCCAGCACGCGCACCAGTTGCTCATGCGGCCCGACGCGCAGCGCGAGCTGTTCGACACGCACGCGGGCCTCACCGATCTGGCCGCCACGGTCACGCGCGCATGGCGCGATGCGCGCGACGCCCGGCTGGCGCTGCAAACCGCCACGTCGCGCGACCGCGAACTGCAACTGGAGCGCGAGCGCCTCGCCTGGCAGCTCGCCGAGCTCGACAAGCTCGCGCCGCAGCCCGGCGAATGGGAAGAGGTGAACGCCGAGCACGTGCGGCTTTCGAACTCGGCGAACCTGATCAGCGGCGTGCAGGGCGCGCTCGCGGCGTTGTCGGAATCCGACGGCGCGATGATCTCGCAGTTGAATTCGATCGTCTCGAAGCTGCGCGATCTCGCCGAGGTCGACGCCGAACTCAACGACGCGCTCGCCGCGCTCGACCCCGCCGCGATCCAGCTTCAGGAAGCGGCCTACTCGCTCTCGCATTACGCGCAGCGCCTCGACCTCGATCCGCACCGGCTCGCGCAGGTGGAGCAGCGCCTCGACGCGCTGCACTCTGCCGCGCGCAAGTTCCGCCTTCAGGCCGAGGCGCTGCCCGACGAGCACGCCGCGCGCCGCCAGCAACTCGCGGCGCTCGACGCCGCGTCCGATCTCGACGGCCTGCGCGCCGCCGCGCAGAAAGCGCAGGACGCGTACCTCGCCAAGGCGCACCAGCTCTCGAAGGCGCGCGCCAAGGCGGCGCGGGCGCTCGGCGCGGCGGTCACCCAGGGCATGCAGGAACTGGCGATGGCGGGCGGCAGTTTCGATGTCGCGCTCGTGCCGCTCGGCAACGCGTCCAGTGGCGAGCCGATCGGCGGCGCGAACGGTCTGGAGCAGATCGAATTCCGCGTGGCGGGTCACGCGGGCGTGCCACTGCGCCCGCTTGCGAAGATCGCCTCGGGCGGCGAACTCGCGCGCATCAGCCTCGCGCTCGCCGTGATCGCGAGCGCCGCGAGCCCCACGCCCACGCTGATCTTCGACGAAGTCGATACGGGCATCGGCGGCGGCGTGGCGGAAGTCGTCGGGCGTCTGCTGCACCAGCTCGGCGGCGAGCGCCAGGTGCTGTGCGTCACGCACCTGCCGCAGGTCGCGGCGCGCGGCGACCGCCACTTCCAGGTATCGAAGTCCGGCGACGGCAACGGCGGCACGGTCTCGGCCGTCATGCCGCTCGACCGCGGCGGCCGCGTGGAGGAAGTCGCGCGCATGCTGGGCGGTCTGGAGATTACCGCGACAACCCGGCGGCATGCGAAGGAGATGCTGGCGGCTTGAGGGCGTCCCCTCGCGCTGATGTTCCCCCAAATATCACCGCCAATCGGTCCGAATTTGGGTCTATATTCAGACCTGTCAATCGCCCGCGCCGGGAAGTGGAAATGAAGCCAAGCCAGGTTAAACCGATCAGCTATCTCAAAAGCCACGCCGCCGAAATCATCCGGGATATCACGGAAAGCGGCGAGCCGATGCTGATTACCCAAAACGGCGAAGCCAAGGTCGTGGTACAGGACGCCCAGTCCTACGAGGACATGCAGCAGACGTTGGCACTTCTGAAGATTCTGACCTTGGGACGCAAGGAGATCGAGGCCGGACGCTTCACTCCGGCAAGCGAGGTCTTTGCGGAACTGGATCAGATGGACAAAGACGACGGCATTGAATGAAGGTTGTCTTCCTTCAGTCGGCCCGCATCGACCTGCAAGATATCCGCCGCTACGTGCTTGCCAAATTCGGCCCGCAAGCCTGGCGCGAAACATCGGCGAGGATCCGCGGCGATATCGACCAGCTCGAAGCCTTTCCCCGCAACGGGCACATTCCCCGCGAACTCGCTGAGCTGGGCTTTCCGGACTACCGGCAGATCGTGAGCGGCATGAACCGCATCATCTACGAGATCGACGACCCGATGATCTACATCCATCTGATCGTCGACACGCGCAGAGACTTGAAAGACGTTCTGGCAAGGCGCCTGCTGAGACCCTAGCCCTCCCCCCGCTCCCCAAACACCCGCTTCCACAACGCCAGCACGGCCGCGCGCTCGGCCTCCACGCGCGCCGGGTCCACCCGCGCCGTCTCCATGCCGTCCAGGCGCAACTGATGTTGCAGCTTGCGATAGAGCCGGTAGGCCGAGCCGATCGTCTCCGCCTCCTCCTCGCTCATGAGCCCGAAGCGCGACACCTCGCGCAAGAGCGCGATATTGCCGGTATTGCGGATCAGTTCGGGGTCTTGCGCAGCGTGCAGCAGCACCCAGTACTGCACGAGGAACTCGATGTCCACCATGCCGCCGCGGTCGTGCTTCAGGTCGAAAAGCTCGGTGCGGTTCGGGTGGCCCTCCTCCACGCGCTGGCGCATCTCGACGATCTCCTTCGCGAGCGGCGCGGCGTCGCGCGGCGTGGTGAGCACCTGCACGCGAATCGACTCGAAAACCTGGCCGATCGCCGCGTCCCCGGCCGAGAAGCGCGCGCGCGTGAGCGCCTGATGCTCCCACACCCACGCCGTGTTCGCCGCGTCGCCTTCGCGCAACTGGTAGCGCCGGAACGCGTCGAGGTCGGTCACGAGCAGCCCCGACTCGCCGTTCGGCCGCAGGCGCAGATCGATGTCGAACAGCGTGCCCGCGCCGGTGGCCGTGGTGAGCCACGTGATGAGGCGGCGCGCGAAGGTCGCGTAGATCTCCGAGGCGCGTTCGTCCTCGTCCTCGTACAGAAAGATGATGTCGAGGTCCGACGCGTAGCCCAGCTCCTTGCCGCCGAGCTTGCCGTAGGCGATCGCCGCGAAGCGCGGCACCTCGCGATGGCGCTTGGCGTACTGCTTCCACACGGTCTCGATGGTCACGTCGAGCACGGCGTCGGCGAGTTCCGAGAGGCGGTCGCTCACGTGCTCCACCGAGAGCCGCCCCGCGAGGTCGTTGAGCAGGATGCGGAACACTTCGGCCTGGTGCGCGTGGCGCAGCAGGTCCATCTGCTGCTCGACATCGGCGGCGGCAGCAAGACGGGCGCGCAACAGGCGCGAGAACTCGGGCCAGTCGAAGGGCGAGGAAATCGCCTCGTCGTCGAGCAGTTCGTCGAGCAGTTGGGGATGGCGGATCAGATAGCCCGCCGCCCAGCGCGACGCGCCCAGCACCTTGAGCACGCGGTTGAGCGCGTCCGGGTATTCGGTGAGCAGCGCGAGGTACGCACCGCGCCGGATCACGGCTTCGAGCAGGTCGAACATGCGCGCGAGGGTGTCGCCGCGCCGCGCGCGCGGTTCCAGCGTGCGTGCGGCATCGAGCGCGCGCTGCGCGACGCTGTCGAAGCGCTCGCGGCTCTTTTCGGGCAGCCCCGCGTAACGCGACGACTGCCAGAGGCCCCGCAGGCGCGCGAGCAGCGGCGCGGGGTCGTCGATGCCGAGTTGGGCGAGCCGCTCGAGCAGGCCGCCGTCGGCACCCTCTTCACCCAGCGCGGTGCTCCAGACCCACGCGGCAGCGCCGTCGTCGGCCGCGCCATTGCCGGTCTCGCCGCCCACCTTGTCGGAGAAGATCTGCACGAACTGGCGCTCCACCCTTTCGCGGTGGCCGTCGAGCGTCGTCATCAGCGCGGCGTAATCGGCGAAGCCTAGCGACTGCGCGAGTGCGGCGCGCTCGCCGGGATCGACGGGCATGGCGTGCGTCTGGGCGTCGTCGCGGTATTGCAGGCGGTGCTCCAGCACGCGCAGGAAGTGATAGGCGCGCGTGAGGTCGCTGCACACCTCGGGCGCGATCAGCCCGCGCGCGGCGGCGTAGCCGAGCACGGCGAGCGTGGGGCGCACGCGAAAGCCCGCGTCCTGGCCGCCGCGAATGAGCTGGAACACCTGGGCGCTGAACTCGATCTCGCGGATGCCGCCGCGCCCGAGCTTGATGTCGTCGGCCTTGTCGGGGCGCATCATCGCGCGCCGCTGCGCTTCCTGGCGGATCTGCACGTGCAGCGAGCGGATCGCGCTGATCACGCCGAAATCCAGGTAGCGCCGGTACACGAAGGGCTTCACGAGCGAGTCGAGCTGGCGCGCGAGGCGCAGCGCGCTCTCGCTTTCCTCCTCGGAAACGAGCCGCCCCTTGATCCACGCGTAGCGCTCCCACTCGCGCCCTTGCACGTAGAAGTACTCTTCGAGCATGCCGAGGCTGCACACGAGCGGCCCCGAGTCGCCGTTCGGGCGCAGCCGCATGTCGACGCGAAACACGAAGCCGTCGCCCGTCACGTCGCTCAGTGCGCCGATCAGGCGCTTGCCCACGCGCGTGAAGAAGTCCTGCGTGGCGATGGGCGAGCGCTGGCCGCCCGTGGTTTCGCCGTCGTCTTCATAAACGAAGATCAGGTCGATGTCCGACGACACGTTCAGCTCGCGCCCGCCGAGCTTGCCCATGCCCACCACGCCGAGCGTGAGGCGCTCGCCATTGGGGCCGCGCGGCTCGCCGAACAGCGTTTCGAGGTCGGCGCTCACGCAGGCGAGCGCGCGCTGGATCGCGACTTCGGCAAGATCGGTCATGCTGCCCGTGACCTCGGCGACATCGGCCACGCCGCCGAGATCGCGCTCCATGACCGCGCAGATCACTTCCACGCGCAACTGGCGCAGCACCTTCTTCAACTGTTCGTCGGTGAGCGGCGCGCCGGGTGCGGCGCTTGCTTGCGCACTCAGCGCGTCGAGCCGCGCGACAATGCGCTCGCGCGCGAGCGGTGCGGCGGCCAGCGCCTCGACCTGCGCCGCCAGTTCGGGACGCGCGGCGTAGGCACGCGCGGCGTAACGGGAATAACTGGAACTCAGAAGGGGGATGTCGGTCATGAAGGGCTGCTTGCCAGGAAGGCGCTGTCTCGTGTCTGGGGTTGCCGTGGCTCGATCGGGAGGGTCCGCCCTGTGCAACGATTGCACCGCTTACCGACCTTTCCGGCGCTTTTGCCGCTGCGCGCCGAGGCCCGCCGATGCATCCGGCATCGCGCACGCTGCGGTGCAATAAGTCATGTGCATCACGCGCCGCACAGCCATCCCGGCTTCCCCGGATGGTCGTCCAGGCGGCCCTGTGTGATACATTTCGTGGTTAGAACGCAACGCTACCATACCCCACCCGCCGCAGCATGTCCGAGCGAAACGATCACGCCGGCCTACCCCAATCTGGACATGCCAGCCAGACTACCGAGCCAGGGGGTCCGCACCATCATCACCCGATCCTGCGCCACACGTTTCGCGTGCTGGCGATCATCGCGCTCGTCCTGTATTTCATCGTCTCGGTCCTGCTGCTCGGGCTGCGCTACGTCGTGCTGCCGCAAGTGGACAACTTCCGGCCGCGCATCGAGAAGCTCGTCTCCGAGAAGATCCACGCCGAATTCCGCATCGGCAAGCTCGCGCCGCACTGGTCGGGCTTCCAGCCCGGCATCGACATCAGCGATCTGACGATCCGCGACCGCCACGGCGAGATCGCGCTCGACGTGCCGCACGCCACGGCCTCGGTGTCGTGGCGCTCGGTCGTGCTGCTTGAGCCGTTGCTCTCCAGCATCGTGGTCGAGCAGCCCGACGTGCACATCGCCCGCGAGGACGACGGCACGCTCACCATCGCGGGCGTGCCGGTGCCGACCGCGCACACGGGCAACGCCACGTTCACGACCTGGCTCATGCGCCAGCAGGCCATCGTGCTGCGCGGCGGCACGCTGCGCTGGCACGACGCCACGCGCGACGTCCCCGACCTCGCGCTCTCGCACATCCGCCTTGCGATCCTCAACGACGGCTACGACCACCGCGTCGCGCTCCAGGCGCCCGCCGAGGGCACCGTGCTGCACGGCCCGCTCGACTTCCGCGCGCACTTCACGCACGCGCGCTTCGCACAGGCCGGCAAGCCGATCGGCTGGACCGGCGACACTTATCTGTCGACCGGCCCCGTCGATCTGCCCACGCTCGCGCGCTACATCCACATGCCGATCGCCACCCACGCCGGGCGCATCGACAACTCGATCTGGGCGCACTTCACGAACGGCCGCATTCTGGAAGCGAGCGGCGCGCTCGAAGGCACCAACGTCGCGCTGCGCGTGCGGCCCACGCAGCCCTTGCTCGACGTGCCCGTCGCGGGCTTCCACTGGAGCGTGGGACTCGAGCCAGGCGACTTCACCCTCAAGCTGCGCGACTTCCACGCCGAACTGGGCCAGCCGCCGCTCGACGACGGCACGCCGCTCACGCGCTCGCTCGCGCTCACGACGCTCGACGCGCGCTTTCGCCAGCAAACGCTCCAGCACGGGCAGCTCATGAGCGTGCGCGGCGACCGCATCGACCTCGGCATCCTCGCCGAATTCATGCGCGCGCTGCCGCTGCCGGGGCGCGTGCTCAACGCGCTCGTGCGCTTCGACCCGCGCGGGCTGGTGGCGAACTACGAGCTGGGCCTCGAGCGCGCGAAGCCCGAGTCGGGCGAGGCCGCCGCCGAGCAGCGCTCCACGAGCCTCGAGCCGATCACCCACTATCGCTTCAAGGGCGACCTGCAAGGCATCAGCGTGAACGCACAGGAGCCGGGGCCGGGCCTCACGCCCCGCGGTCACCCGCGCGCGGGCCTGCCGGGCGTAGAGAATCTCTGGGGACATATCGACGCCGACGAGTCGCACGGCAGCCTCAACCTCGACACCCATCAAGCGGCCATCACGCTGCCCGGCGTATTCGACAATCCGCGCCTCACGTTCGACCGCCTCTACGGCGCGGCCAAATGGACCGTGGCCGCCGAGCGCGAGCCCGGCAACCGCCTGAAGGCCTTCACCGTCGACGTCTCAGACTTCGGCGTGCAAAACGCCGACGCGCGCGCGAAGCTGACCGCGCACTACACGAACCCCGGCAAGGGGCGCGGCTCGCTCGACCTGGTCGCCCATTTCGACGAGGCCCAGGTCAAGGCGATCCCGCGCTACCTGCCCACCAGCATCAGCGAGAAAACGCGCATCTATCTCGGCCACGGCCTGCAAGCGGGGCTCTCGAAGGGCGCCACGATCGAGATCCACGGCGACCTGACCAAATTCCCCTACTCGCGCGACCCCGAGGCGGGCCAGTTCCGCATCGTCGCGCCGTTCGCGGGCGGGCGCTTCGACCCGTCGCCGTTCCCGCCGCACCCGATGCGCAACGGCGCGCCGAACGTCTGGCCGGCGTTCGACGGCATCGACGGCGTGTTCAAGCTCCACGAGAACAAGCTGCGCTTCGACGTCGAGCGCGGCCACTACCGCAACTTCGTGCTGCGCAACGTGAGCGGGCGCATCGAGGAGCTGGGCATCAAGGGCTCCGACATCGTGATCGAGGGCAGCGGGCGCGGGCCGCTCGCGGACCTGCTCGATTACGCGGACAACAGCTCGCTCGGCTACATGTCGAAGCACGCCGCCGCGAAGCTACACGCGCAAGGCCAGTCCACGCTCGCGCTCAAGCTCACGATTCCGCGCAAGCCGATGCCGAAGGTGCTGGTGGCGGGCGCCGTCGGCTTCGAGAACAACACGCTCACCGCGGCCCACCTCCCGCCGATCTCCCAGCTCAACGGCCGCGTGCGCTTCGAGAACCGCAGCGCCACCGTCGAGCGGCTCACGGCGCGCTTTCTCGGCGGCGACCTGCGCGCGAGCGGCGGGCTGCACGAGGACGGCCGCTATTCAGTGAACGTGGCGGGCGACGTGGCCGTCGACGCGGCGCGCGGGCTCGACCTGCGCGGCACGGCGGCGGCCGTGGTCGGCCGCCTTTCGGGCGCGGCGCCCTACTCGCTCTCGGTGGCGGGCGAGCGCGGCCATCTGCCCGACGTGAAGGCCGACGCCGACCTCACCGGCCTCGGGCTCGACCTGCCCGCGCCGTTCGGCAAGAAAGTGGGCGAGCCGATGCCGCTGCGCTTCGCGTTGCAGCCGGGCACGGGCGACGCGACGCAAGGCGACGCCGACGCTGCCGCGTTCCAGCACGCCGAACTCACGCTCGGGCCGCTCGCGGCGCGCTATGTGCTCAAACGCCATCCCGGCCAGGTGCCGGAGGTGATGCGCGGCGCGATCGGCATGAACCGGCCCGCCGACCTGCCTTCGGAAGGCGTGACGGCCGCCGTCGACCTGCCGACCTTCGACGCCGACGCGTGGCGCGCGGTGGTCCAGCAGTTGCGTGCAGCGGCGGCGCAAGCCCAGCTGCCAGGTGCATCGCCCGCGCCTGCGGCGGCCGCACAGCCAAACCTGCCGTCGAACGCAACCCGCACCGCCAACACAACCAACGCCACGAGCGCCACGGCCGCCGCACCCGCCACCGCCGCGTCCTCCCCGCTCGCTCCCAACGGCGCAGTCGGGCAATTCCTGCCTTCGCGCTTCGCCGTGCACGTCGGCATGCTCACGCTGCTCAAGCGGCACTGGGAAAACGTCGTGCTGGGCGCGTCGCGCAGCGGCGAGCGCGGCAACGAATGGCAGGCGAACGTCGCCTCCAACCAGGTGTCGGGCCACGTCGCGTGGAAGCCCGGCGCCGTGCCGGGCGCCCCCGGCACGCTCGAAGCCCGGCTCGCGCGCCTCACCGTGCCCGCCGCCACCGAAAACGACCTGCTCGGCCAGGCGATGTCGCAGCCCGCGCAGAACATGCCGTCGATCGATCTCGTCGTGAACCAGCTCATCGTGCGCGGGCGCGACTTCGGCCGTCTCCAGGTGAACGCGCACAACTACGACGACAACGGCGTGCCGGTCTGGCAGCTCGACCAGCTCGACATCATCAATCCGGACGCGCACTTCACCGCCACGGAGAACTGGCGCGCGGTGGGCGACTCCAGCGCGAGCGACGACTCGGCCGCCGCCGGCATGCAGGCAGAGCGCCGCACCGCGCTCGACTTCCATCTCGACATCAAGGACGCCGGCGCGCTGCTCGAGCGCGCCGGCAAGCCGCACGTGCTCAAGTCGGGCTCGGGCACGCTCACGGGCAACCTGGCGTGGCGCGGCGGCCCGACGCGCGTCGACTTCCCGTCGCTCAACGGCAACCTCGCGCTGGATCTGCACCACGGCCAGATCCTCAAGGTCGATCCTGGCGTGGCGAAGCTGCTCGGCGTGCTGAGCCTGCAAAGCCTCGCGCGCTTCGCGCAGATGGACTTCCGCGACGTGATCGGCGAAGGCCTGCCCTTCACGAGCGTGACGGGCACCGGGCAGATCCAGAACGGCATTGGCAGCACCAACGACTTCAAGCTCGTCACCGCGCCCGCGCGCGCGACGATGGCGGGCAGCGTCGACCTCGCGCACGAAACCCAAGACCTGCGCGTGCGCGTGGTGCCGACGGTCAGCGCGGGCGCGGGCGTGGTCGCGGCGGCCATCATCAATCCGCTTTTCGGGCTGGGCGCGCTGATCGGCGACATCGTGCTCTCGCACACGCTCGAACACGCCTTCGCGATGGACTTCCAGATCACGGGCCCGTGGTCCAAACCGCACGTCGAGCGGCTGCCCGGCGATCAGGGTAAGATGGACGCGCAGACGCCCGCCGCCGCGCACTGAACGCGCACCACGCGCGAACTGAGCGCACACCGGGCGCGCCTCGCGGGTACGCAATATGCGCGAGGCTTCCCAACCTCATTCAAGATCCGCCGATGAGCGCTACTCCCCTTGAGTCGTTTCGCGTCGCCGCGTTGCAGATGGTCAGCACGCCGGATCGCGAACGCAATCTCGCCGAGGCCGAAAAGCTGATCGCCGAGGCCGCCGCCGCGGGCGCGCGCCTCGTGTTGCTGCCCGAATATTTCTGCTTCATGGGCCACAAGGACAGCGACAAGCTCGCCATTCGCGAGCCGCATGGCGACGGCCCGATCCAGCGCTTTCTCGCCGACGCGGCGAAGCGGCACGGCGTGTGGGTGATCGGCGGCACGCTGCCGCTGAAGGCGCCCGAAGAAAACCGCGTGCTCAACACCACGCTCGTGTTCGACCCGAACGGCGAAGAACGCGCGCGCTACGACAAGATCCACCTCTTCAACTTCGAAAAAGGCGCCGAATCGTTCGACGAGGCGCGCACGATCCGTCCCGGCGCCGAGGTGCGCACCTTCGAGGCGCCGTTTGGGCGGGTCGGCCTCTCGGTCTGCTACGATCTGCGCTTTCCCGAGCTGTACCGGCGCATGGGCGATTGCGCGCTGATGGTCGTGCCCTCGGCGTTCACGTACACCACGGGCAAGGCGCACTGGGAAATCCTGCTGCGCGCCCGCGCGATCGAGAACCAGTGCTACGTGCTCGCCGCGGCGCAAGGCGGCAAGCACGAGAACGGCCGGCGCACCTGGGGCCACAGCATGCTGATCGACCCGTGGGGCGAGATCGTGGCCGTGCACGACGAAGAGGCAGGCGTCGTGGCCGGTGACATCGACCACGAACGCATCGCCGCGGTGCGCGCGAGCCTGCCCGCGTGGCGGCATCGCGTGCTCGACTGCGCTTGATTTCGCAGCATCGCGCCCGAATCTTCTTTAGACAGACTCATCGATCGATCCCACTCTTCGCATGAACATCATCGAACCCGGCATCCGCAATCTGGCGACCGCGAAGGAACTGCTCCTTACGCCCTATGGCCTCGACGAGGCAGTGCTCACGCGCACGCTCGGCGAGATCTTCACGCACCGCGTCGACTACGCCGACCTCTACTTCCAGACCACGCGCAGCGAGGCCTGGAGTCTTGAGGAAGGCATCGTCAAGTCGGGCAGCTTCAGCATCGACCAGGGCGTGGGCGTGCGCGCCGTGTCCGGCGAGCGCACCGCTTTCGCGTACTCCGACGACCTCTCGCCCGAAGCGATCCGTCAGGCCGCCATCGCCACGCGCTCGATTGCCAGGGCCGGCGGCGGCAAGCAGAAAATCCAGGTGGCGAAGTCGCTCACCGGCATTGCGGGCCGCGACCTTTACCTGCCGTCCGACCCGCTCTCCTCGCTCGACGCCACCGAAAAGGTGAAGCTGCTCGAGCGCATCGAACAGATGGCGCGCTCGCGCGACCCGCGCATCACCCAGGTGATGGCCGCGCTCGCGGGCGAATACGACGTGGTGCTCGTCGCGCGCAGCGACGGCGCGCTCGCCGCCGACATCCGCCCGCTCGTGCGCGTTTCCGTCACGGTGATCGCCGAGCAGAACGGCCGCCGCGAGATCGGCAACGGCGGCGGCGGCGGCCGCTACGACTACGGCTATTTCACCGACGACATCCTCTCGAAGTACGTGGACGACGCCGTGCACGCGGCTTTGGTGAACCTCGACGCGCGCCCCGCTCCGGCCGGCGCGATGACCGTCGTGCTCGGGCCGGGCTGGCCCGGCGTGCTGCTGCACGAGGCGATCGGCCACGGCCTGGAAGGCGACTTCAACCGCAAGGGCTCGTCGGCGTTCGCCGGACGCATTGGCGATCAGGTGGCCGCCAAGGGCGTGACCGTGGTGGACGACGGCACGCTGCCCAACCGCCGCGGGTCGCTGAACATCGACGACGAAGGCAACCCCACGCAGTGCACGACGCTGATCGAGGACGGCATTCTCAAGGGCTACATCCAGGACTCGCTCAACGCGCGCCTCATGAAGATGCCTGTGACGGGCAACGCGCGCCGCGAGTCGTACGCCGCGCTGCCGATGCCGCGCATGACCAACACCTACATGCTCAACGGCGACAAGGATCCGCAGGAAATCCTCGCCTCGGTGAAGAACGGCCTCTACGCCGTGAACTTCGGCGGCGGCCAGGTGGACATCACCAACGGCAAGTTCGTGTTCTCGGCCTCCGAGGCGTACATGATCGAGGACGGCAAGATCACCTACCCCGTGAAGGGCGCGACGCTCATCGGCAGCGGCCCCGAGTCGCTCAAGTACGTGAGCATGATCGGCAACGACATGCGCCTCGACTCGGGCGTGGGCGTGTGCGGCAAGGAGGGCCAGAGCGTGCCGGTGGGCGTGGGCCAGCCGACGCTGCGCATCGACCGCATGACGGTGGGCGGCACGGTCTGAGTTGCAGGTTTCGTGCGCGGCAGTGCGGAAAAACCGCATCGCCGCGCGGACTTTCTGCATGCAATACTCTTTTTTCGCGGATTGTCCGCTTTTTTGCACAACCCGGCTTGCCAGCCACGAGAAGGCCGGGTTATAAAAGCAATTACCTTTTCGACGTTACGAACGTTCAGACCCAAACCGCCATGTTCGCCACGAAGTTTTACTTTTACTTCTTTTGGTATCTCAGACCGCTGGCGGATCGAGAGGGTTGATAGTACGCGCAGGACCCCGAACACACGAGAAACCGCCAGCCAAGACTGGCGGTTTTTTTTCGCCCTTAGCTTCACGAGCCACATTTTCATCTAACCGAATTTCGAAGCACCGTCCGCACGACGCACGCTACACAGGATCAGGAGAAAACGACCATGCCCCCGCACAACACCGACGATGTCCGCATCCGCGAACTCAAGGAACTCACGCCGCCCGCTCACCTGATCCGCGAATTCCCCTGCTCGGAAGCCGCCTCGACGCTGATCTACGAATCGCGCCGCGCCATGCACCGCATCCTGCACGGCATGGACGACCGCCTGATCGTCATCGTCGGGCCGTGCTCGATTCACGACACCAAGGCCGCCGTCGACTACGCGAAGAAGCTCGTCGAAGAACGCAAGCGCTTCAAGAACGAGCTCGAAATCGTGATGCGCGTGTACTTCGAAAAGCCGCGCACGACGGTGGGCTGGAAGGGCCTCATCAACGACCCGTTCCTCGACAACAGCTTCAAGATCAACGACGGCCTGCGCACCGCGCGCGAATTGCTCGTCTCGATCAACGAACTGGGCCTGCCCGCCGGCACCGAATACCTCGACATGATCAGCCCGCAGTACATCGCCGACCTGATCTCGTGGGGCGCGATCGGTGCGCGCACAACGGAATCGCAGGTGCACCGCGAACTGGCTTCGGGGCTGTCGTGTCCGGTGGGCTTCAAGAACGGCACCGACGGCAACGTGAAGATCGCCGTGGACGCCATCAAGGCCGCCTCGCAGCCGCACCATTTCCTGTCGGTGACGAAGGGCGGCCACTCGGCCATCGTCTCGACCGCGGGCAATGAGGACTGCCACGTCATCCTGCGCGGCGGCAAGACGCCGAACTACGACGCACAGAGCGTGAACGCCGCGTGCAGCGACATCGGCAAGGCGGGCCTCGCCGCGCGCCTGATGATCGACGCGAGCCACGCGAACAGTTCGAAGAAGCACGAGAACCAGATTCCCGTGTGCGCCGATATCGGCCGCCAGGTCGCGGCGGGCGACGAGCGCATCGTCGGCGTGATGGTGGAGTCGCACCTCGTGGCGGGCCGCCAGGATCTGAAGGAAGGCTGCGAGCTGACCTACGGCCAGAGCATTACCGACGCGTGCATCGGCTGGGACGAAAGCGTAGGCGTGCTCGAAGGCCTCGCCGAGGCCGTGAAGCAGCGCCGGATCGCGCGCGGCTCGGGCAACTGATGGTGAAGTGATGGCGGCCAGGCGGCGGCGCGTCGCTGTGAAAACTCACAGCCGCGCCGCGCGCTCCGGTCTGATCGCGCCGATACACAAATCGGCGATGCCGATCACGTTGCCGATGAGCCTGCCTCGCCGGTCGAGGTGCGCCTCCGGGCGCACCGATTTCATGCAGTTCATGCTCAGCGCGCGCAGGATGTTGCTGGTCGCTTCCTTGCGCGACATTACGCCTTTGTTGCACAGGTACATCGCGTTGACCACCTGCGAGTAACCGAAGCGGCGGCCCGACACGCGCCCGCCTCGCAAGCCGAGATGGACGCCCAGCAGATAGTCGCAGTACACGACCCCGCCACGGCGCGCAAGCCGCCGCGAGAAGTCCTTGTCCTCCAGCCAGCCGTAAAGCACGAGACGCTCGTCAAAGCGCAGATCCGCAATGGCCTGCGCGCGGCATGCCATGTTGCAGCCATACAGCTCCACGCAGGGCCGCAGCGGCGGACGCCGCAGCACTTCGGCTTGCGCGCCGTCCACGAGCGCGACCGCCTCTTCCCACGGAATCGGCTGCGTGTTGGCGCCGTCGCGCAGCGTGCGGCCGGAAAAGCCCACGAGCGTCGGGTCGCTTTCGAATAGCTGCACGCAGAGTTCGATCCAGTGCCGCTCGGGCGCGAAGTCGTCGTCCAGGAAGATCACGACATCGGTTTGTGGTGCGAGCGCATCGAGCGCGCGATTGCGTTGCACGCTCGACCCCGCGGTGCCGATGATTTCATCCACGCGCAGACCGTTGGCGTCGTACGGGCCGATATCGTCCGCGTTGCTTGCGGAGAGAATGATCTGGTCCGGCCGCACCGTTTGCCGCGCGAGCAGACGCACGACCCAGGCCGTCGCCGATGGCCGCCCTTTCGTCGCGATCACCGCCGTGACGCGCATGCGCGCCTTCGCATCATGCACAGCGGCGCAGGAAAGCGGGAGATCATCGGTTGCGCGCGTCGTCATCGGTTTCTCCGCAGTCCGGTGGTCACTTCGACTCACGCCGAGGTTAGCACGGGACCCTCATACGCCCGCGACGCGCCGATTCAAGTTGTCCGAAACGTTCTATTGAACGACTGATTCCAACAGTTTGCGAACGACGTTGCATCGCGCACTGCACGCACTGCGCGTTGTGTATTGATCGCGTATTTACCGCACGCTTTTTATCGCGTTGGAGTCACGCTTTTTACGCGCCTTTCATTACGCCTTTATCTCGCCTTTTACCGCATGTTTTGCGCGTTTTTATCGCGTCATTATCGTGCTTTTATCGATTACGCATCGCCCATAGCGCGGTAGCGTTTTCCGCTTTCGTCCAATAGCAATTTTTGGATTCCTCTTTTGCAGCCGCTCGCCTAAAACTGCTAGATGAGATTCGCGCAAATTTGACCGAATCAACCATCACCCGGAAGAATCGCCTCAACATGACCGCGTCGACACGTCGGAGCCAGGCAGTGGAAAAGGAGACCGTCACCTCCGGCACGCCGCCATGCGAAGGCGAATGCGACGCGGGGCTCACGCGGCTCGCACAGACCAGGCGACCCGTGGTCTTTTACGTGCAGCCGTTGATTGCGCGCTATCGCATCGAAGTCATCGAGTCGCTCAACCGGCTTTTCTCCGTGAAGGTGTTCGCCTGCTCCAAGGGCGTGGAGACCAACGGCTTTTCGCGCGAGAAGCCCGACTGCGACGAGTTCGTCGAAACGCGTATCGCGGGCCTGCCCTCGCGACGCATCCGTATGCAAAGCCAGGTGCTGGGCCGCATCGTTCTCGAACGTCCCGACGCAGTCCTGATCTTTGCAGACGTCCGCTATCTTTCGCTGTGGCTCGCGCTCCTTGCCGGGCGCATGATGCGCGTGCCCGTGCTGATTCACGGCCAGGGGCTCTACCGGCACAAGTCCGCGGGCTTCATGCGCACGGTCTGCTACCGGCTCGCGGTCGCGCTCGCCGTGCGCTACGTCTGCTATACCGAGGCGTCGCGCCGCTCGCTCGTCGACATCGGCTGCCCGATTGCGAAGCTCGTGGTGGCGAACAACTCGCTCACCGTCTCAAGCGGCATCGAACCCGAAGCGAAAACCGGCAGCGAGAACGGCGTCCTCTTCATCGGCAGGCTGCGCGAAGGCTCGGAGATCGAACCGCTGATCGACGTGGTCGGCCAGTTGCATGACGAAGGCAACGATATCGCGCTGCACGTGATCGGCGACGGCGAGCACGGCGAGCGACTCAAACGCAAATACGCCGACCGCACCGATGTGATCTGGTACGGCGCGCTCTTCGACGACGACGCCATCGCCACGATCAGCCGGCGCTGCCGCGTGGGCTGCTATCCCGGTTCGGCGGGACTGAGCGTCGTGCACATGTTCGCACTGAGCCTGCCGCCCATCGTGCACGACCGGCTGCCGCTGCACATGGGACCGGAGCCGGGCTATGTCGAGGACGGCCGCACCGGCTTTTTCTTCGGCCGCGACGGCGGCGCGCCGGCGCTCGCGGCCACGTTGCGGCGCATCTGGGCCATGCCGCCCGCTGAAATGCGCGCGGCGGCGGCCGCCGCGCACGCCGTGTATTGCCAGCTCAACTCGCCCACGCTCGGCCATCAGCTCGCCGAGATCGTCGAAGCGGCCTTGCGTGCGTGAGCACGTAATCGCCTCCTGAGCGTATCGAGCCAGCAGCGCCTCACTCGGCCATCGCGCCTGCCGCGCGCCCCTGGCGCGACACGCGATACAGCATCCAGCTCGCGCAGGAAGCCAGCCCGAACGTCATCGCCCAGGCGATGCCGGTGACGTTCCACAGGTGCATGGCGGGCGGCACCGACACGATCAGCGCCCCGACCTGAAGCAGCGAAGCGACCGTGACCGCGCGCGCGTCGCCCACGGCGCGCAGATACGAAGCCAGCACGGAATTCAGCGCGCTGATCGCCATGTTGATGACGAAGATGCGAAAGAGCGGCACGGCGGAGAGCCACGCCGCGCCAAGCACGAGCGAAAAGAGCGGCTCGGCGGCAAAGCGCAGCACGATCACCACGCACGCGAGACCGAGCGCCGCCGCGGCGAGATACCAGCGGAACAGACGCGCGGCCGCTTGCGCGCCGCCGCGATGATGCGCGGCGAAGGTGGGGAACAGGTACTGCGACATCGCGAGCGCGGCATCGGCGAGCAGCATCTGCGCGAGCTTCGACGACATCTGCCACGCGCCCAGTTGCGTGGGCCCGAGCAGCTTGCCGACCACAACCTTGTCGAACTGGTTGGTGATGAGGATGATGACGCTGCTCGCCCAGATCCAGCGGCTAAAGCCGACGTAGTGGCCGATGCCCGACCACCGCAGCCGCACCGGCGGGCGCGGCGAGAGCGCGATCCACGTGACGATGCTCTTCACGGCCTCGCCGACCATCATGCCGAGCAGCAGCGAATACGGCCCCGCGCCCGCCAGCGCGAGCGCGATGCCGAGGCCGCAGTCGATGCACGCCGACGAGATCTCGATGGCCGCGATGTGCTGGAAGTGCCGCTCGCGCTGCGCGATGAAATACGCGGGCGAGGCAAGCCCGCGCAGCAGCGGCAGCAACGCCGCGAGCTGCACGAGCCCGATGGCGCCGCCCAGGTGGAACTGCGCGTCCATGAGCGGCGCGCTCGCAACCAGCAGCAGCCCGATCAGCAAGCCGCGCGTGGCGAGCGTGGTCCACACGGCACCCGCTTCGGCGCGCGAGGGCGGCGCGGGGCCCTGGATCACGGCCTGCGCGAGCCCTGTGTCGGAGAGCGCTTCGGCAATCGCCACCGCGAGCAGCGCGACGCTCGCGAGACCGATCGCGGAAGGCCCGAGAATGCGCCCGATCACGAGGAACTTGACGGCCACGAGGCCCCGCACGACGACCTGTTGCAGCAATACCCAGGTCGCCGCTCCCGGACCGAAACCCGCCTTCACCGGCAACGCCGGCAGCCGCATCGCGCGCAATGTGCCTCTCCCATGTTCGAGAACGCTTTTTGGACCCCGAGTTCTGGACGTTACCGCGGCTCGAATGTCACCGAGCGCCATCAGCCAGGTGGATTCGGACGCCCGGGCCGTGGCGCGTCCGGCCGCGCCCGGCAACGCAACACGCGCCCGCACCCCAGGCATTTTCGGCCAGACCACGCTTCGATTTGGCGCGTGCTGCGCGCCCCACGCTGCTATGGTGTTCGAAACACTTTCTATTCGTCAGGCCTCCTGCATGGACACCGTGTCGATCGCCAGATACCGCAGCGCCGATCCCAACTCGCCGGACGCACCGGACATGCCCGATGCCAACGACGGCGGCGCAAGCCCTGTTGCCGCGTCGTCGACGGACGACGGCTGGATCGCGATCATCGAACCGAACCTCACCGGCCACCGCTGGCGCTACGTCGAGTGGATTTCGCAGGCCTGCGTGGAGGCGGGACATCGCTGCCTCATCATCACCGATACCGAGTTCGCGACGCACCCGTTTGCGCAGCGCGTGGTGAGCGCGGCGCGGCCCGATGTGCGGCTCGTGCCGCTCGATCTGCATACGGTGCCTCCCGGCCCGCAATACGCGATGAGCGTGTACATGCGCTTTCGCGCGTTCTACGCGCGCGCGCTCGAACAGGTGAGCCGCACGGAACGCGTGCGCCTGGTCGTCGCGCCCTACGCCGATTACTTCTTCTACACGCTCGGCGGGCTGGGCTCGCCGTTCGGCGACACGCCCTGGATCGCCATCGTCATGGGCATGACGTTTCATCACGCGAATTTTGGCTTGCGCACGCCGCGCCGGCCGCTCGTCGATCTGGCCAAGTCGGCGCTGTTCCGGCGCGCCATGCGCGCACGCGGGTTGCGAACGCTCTTCACGATCGACCCGACCTTGCCCGACTGGTTCGCAGGCACGAAACCGCGACACGCCGCGCCGCTCGACTACGTGGCCGATCCGTTTCCGGAAATCGAGGGCGTGGACCCGCAGCTCGCGCGCGCGCGTCTCGGCCTCGACGCGCACTCGCGTTATCTGCTGGTTTATGGCGCGATCAGCGAGCGCAAGGGCATTCGCGAGTTATTGCCCGCGCTCGCGCACAAACACGACGCGCCCTGCCTCGTGATCGCCGGCGAGCAGGAGGAGTACACGCGCGCGTTCATCAACGAGCACGCGCCGCAACTCACTCATGCGCCCGTGATCTTCGACCAGTTCGTTTCCGAGGACATGGAGCGCGATCTCTTTTCCGCGTGCGACGCCGTCTGGCTCGGCTACAAGCAGCACTACGGGATGAGCGGAGTGCTCGTGCAGGCGTACCGCTTCGGCAAGCCGGTGGTGGCGAGCGCCGACGGTTTGATCGGCTGGTATTGCCGCGACGGCGCCATGGGCCCGCTGATCGACGATCTCGAACCCGCCACGATCTCGCGTGCGCTCGAAGCGCTCGCCCGGCGCTGGAACGAAGGCGCGCCGGTCATGCAGGCGAGCGGCGAGCACCTGCTCTCGCGCAACACGCTCGACCAGTTCAAGCGCACGCTGCAAGCTGCGATGGCTTGAGCGCTTCACCCCGGCAATCCGGCAAATATTTAGCAAACCAAAGCGTTGATCGACCGATCTTGCGTGCACTGCAAGCGGCTCACGCAATCCCTTCGACCTTGCCTTCCACGGCGGAACCCTCCTGGCGTTCAGCAACCACGGCCCCGCGCATGTCGGGGAACAACGCGTCGCGCAGGCGCAGGAACGGGAATTCCACGGCGCGTGTGGTCAGATAGCCCAGCACGATGGCGATGACAAACTGTGCCGCGAGCACCACGGGCCAGGCCACGAGCGAGGGCACGCCGAGCGCGCTCGCCTTGTGGATCAGGTAGTCGCCGGGCGCGAGCGCGAGCGAATGCCAGAGGTAGATCCCGTACGAATACACGCCCAGCCACGCAAGCCCGCGATACAGCCACGTCGAGCGCACGCGCCCCGAATGTTCGAGCACGAGCACGATGAAGGCGCAGAAGCCCAGCGCCTGGATCGTGTAGCCCACGCTCTCGTCGAGCGCGACGTGGGGCGTGGCGAATGCAAGCCAGGCAAGCAGCAGCGCCACCGCGCCAAGGAGCCAGCGTTTCTTCGCGGCGACGGTTTGCCAGATTTCGGGCTTCATCCAGTAGACGGTCGCGAGCATGACGCCGATGAGCAGGCTGTCCATGCGGTACTGCGTGTAATTGAATGCGCCCTCCAGGTCGCCGCTCGCGACCGCCGCACAACGCGCGCCGAGCACGATCAGGCACAGCGTGGCCATCACGACGATGAGCGCGTTCGCGCGCAGCTTGAAATGCGCGAGCAGGATGAGGAGCGCGGGCAGAAACAGATAAAAGTGCTCTTCGACGGCAAGGCTCCAGGTTTGCGCAATGGAGGTGCCGAAGTAATTCTGCATGTGCGTGAGGTTTTGCCAGAGAAACGTGTCGCGCGGGTGGCGGCCGGCAATTGCATGAAAGAGGATCAGCGCGTAGTACGCCGGCCAGATCTTGAAGATGCGTCGCACGATGAAGCGCCGCGCGCCGATCCGGCCCGACTGCGCATACTGGCGCAACAGCAGCCCGCCCACGAGAAAACCGCTCAGCGTGAAAAACAGGTTCACGCCTTCGTGGCCGAAGCTTTTCAGCGGGTACTCGAGAATGCCGACCCACGCATGGCCGGTGCGCACGGTGTGAAAGTGATAGCCCATCACGACGAAGATTGCGATGCCACGCACGAAGTCGAGCTCGACGGATCGCCCACGCGTCGACAACCTCACACCGTGCATCAGCTTCATGACGCTTTCCTCGCTCAGTCCGTGCCGAAATCCCCAGCAAGGCAGACGCTGAAAACTTACTCCTGCTGACCCCATCATGCGCACAGCCGCCGTGCAGCGTGCGCCAACTTCCCGGCGTTCTCGGCCACGCGTGTACGGCAAACCACGTACCGGATCAGAATATTTTTCCGGCCGCCACAACCCAGCCGCTTCCCGCCACGCGCATGCGCAAGCCTCTTGCGCCGTTTTATATTGACTTGAGCCTTCGCATGCCGCGCGTCCGCACGACGCATTCGTCATGCGACCCCATGCACCGCACCGGGAGGAATGCCGATGCGAAACAAACATGCCGTTTTGTGGATCTGGGTGTGTCTTGTGCCTCTCGCCTTCGACTACAAGGCGCCCGACTCCGGCTTCGGGCACAGCGCACAATGGCTGGCCGTATTTCCGGCGCTCGCCGGGTCGGCCATCCTCGCGATGATCGGCCCGCGCTTCGCGCGTCCGGCTCGCCTGCGCTCGTTCGTAACGGGCGCGCTCGTATTGAGCCTCGTGGGCAGTGTGATCGCCCAGATGCTCCAGCACAACCCCGTTGGCCAGTACCTGCGCGTGATCCTGCCGTTTTTGCTGTTCGTGCTCGGCTACCTGGCGATGTGCCGCCCGTGGCACCCCATACGCGTCATGCAGATGCAGCGCGCGCTCTACTATGCGAACGTGCTGGGCCTGCTATTCACGTTTTGCTTCGGTCTGCTCGCCGTCGGCGGACCGCTTTCCGATATCCGCTTCCGGATCGTCTCGCCGACCTTGCTGGCGCTGCAAGGCATGCTGCTGCACCAGTTCATCGTCGCGCGGCGCTTCAACATGACGATGGTGCTCGTCTTCCTCGCCACGCTGGTGGTCGAGTTGCTGAGCGTCACGCGCAGCCTGCTGCTCGCCACCGTGCTGCTCGCCGTGTTCGCCGCGTGGCTCGCCTCACCGTCGCTGAGCCATCTGATCAAGTCGTTCTTCCGCGCGGGCGTGGCGCTTTCGTTCGTCGTGGCGCTCGGCGTGGGCACGGCGTGGCTCTTCCCGTCCATCACGAACCACTGGACCCAGCGCGTGAACGCCGCACAGAACTCGGACTCCGATCGCGACCCGACCACCGTCACGCGTATCGCGGAGATGCGCGACCAGTACGACCAGGTCACCGCGTCGGCGGAATCGCTGCTGTTCGGCAAGGGCTTTGGCCACGAGTACCGCTATTCGCCGCTCTATTTTCAGTACGTGAACCAGACGTTCAGCAAGTCTGATTATTTCAACACCAGCGACTGGGTGGCGGGCCACAACTTCTGGGTGTATCAGCTCTACGCGGAAGGCATCCTGTTCGGCGCCTGCATGCCGCTCGCGGTGATCGTCGCGCTCGTGGTCGCCGGCCGGGCCTTCCGGCGCTGGCGCCGCATCGCGCCGCGCCACCCGCTGCTCATGCCAATGAGCATGGCGATTCTCATGCTCGCCGCGTTGCCGGGCGCATCGATCGGCGGCAATCCGCTCGGCACGCGCTTCTCGGGGCTCGTGTACGGCATCGCGCTCGGCCTGATCGTCGCGCTGTACTCGCAACTGCATCACCGCATCGACCTCGTGCGCCGTCAGCAGCGCATGCACCCGGCTTACCGGCGCGAACACGCCGAACCCGCTTTCAGACCAACGGCGCCCCCGGCGGCGCCGGTGCCGCTCAATACCTATGCGACTCCGGAGCCCCGATGAACATCCTGCACCTCGTGTCCACCGTCGACCCCCGCTCGGGCGGCCCGATCGAAGGCGTGCGCCAGAGCGGCCTCGCCATGGGCGCGCTCGGCCATCAGATCGAAGTGGCCTCGCTCGATCCGATCGACGCGCCTTACGTGCGCGATTTTCCGCTTTCGCTGCATGCCCTCGGGCCCGGTCGCGGGCACTACGGCTACAGCGCCGGCTACGTGCCGTGGCTGCGCGCGAACGCCGGGCGCTTCGACGCCGCGATCGTGCACGGACTCTGGCAGTACCACGGCTTCGGCGCCTGGCGCGCGCTGCGTCACGCGCAGGTGCCCTACTACGTCTACACGCACGGCATGCTCGACCCGTGGTTCCGCACCACCTATCCCGTCAAGCATATGAAGAAGTGGGCGTACTGGCCGTGGGCCGATTATCGCGTGCTGCGCGACGCCGCCGCCGTGGTCTTCACGACCGACGAGGAACGCCTGCTCGCGCGCGAATCGTTCTGGCTCTATCGCGCAAACGAGCGCGTCGTGCCGTTCGGCACCAATGGGCCGCAAGACGACGCGCGCACGTTGCGTGACGCCTTTCTGCAAGCATCGCCGCATTTGCAGAACAAGCGCATCGTGCTGTTTCTCGGCCGTCTGCATCCGAAGAAGGGCTGCGACATGCTGATTCACGCGTTCGCCGAACATGCCCGCGAGACGCCCGACGCGCACCTGCTGATGGCGGGCCCCGACAAAGGCAACTGGCAGCCGGCCTTGCAGGCGATCGCGCAATCGCACGGCATCGCGCACCGCATCAGCTGGCCGGGCATGCTGCAAGGCAACCTCAAGTGGGGCGCGTTTTTTGCAAGCGATGTGTTCGTGCTGCCCTCGCACCAGGAGAACTTCGGCGTGTCGGTGGCGGAGGCGCTCGCGTGCGGTCTGCCCGTGCTGGTCTCCGACAAGGTCGGCGTGTGGCGCGAAGTCGAAGCGGATCAAGCGGGCTTCGTCGCACCGGACACGGTGGCGGGCACGCGGCGGCTTTTCGCGGCATGGCGCGCACTGGACGAGCGCGCGCGCGACGCGATGCGCGCCCAGGCGCGGCACACCTTCGACGCGCGCTTCGCGATGGATCGCATGGTGCGCGCGCTGCTCGGCTTGTTGCAGGAGCATCCGTCGCACGCCGGCGCGCGGCTGCGCGCGGGGCGTCCCATCAACGTCATGGCACGCGTCGATCCGGATGTGGAGCAGGCGGAGCGCACGGATCGCGCAGAGCACACAGAACACGCGGCGTCGGCACAGAACTGAATGTCGCAGCGCCCGGCCCGAGGTTGAATCCGCGGGCGGCGCAATGAATCAGATAGCGGATTGGCTGGGATTGGCAGGGGTGACGAAGCAACGCGGCTGAAGCGTCAAAACCATACGAACGATAAGCCCGGCGTTGCACTTTCGTGGCGATGTGCGAATCCTGATAGTGAGGGGGCAAGACTATGTTAAACAACACACCGGTTGGTTCGAGCGCGCAGGCCAACGACGCAACCGCGACGCAACGCACGCACGAGGGCCTCTCGTGCAGCGAGGCATGCAGCAGCACACGCGCTCATCGCAGGGCGACGGCAGGCCGCGCATGGGCCGCCATGGCGGCGCTCGCGGCGATCACGGCCCTGATCGCGGGCTGCGGGCTGTCGCCCGGCATGACGGCGCCTTCGAGCGTCACCCAGGCAAAGGCCGCCACCGGCGCCGCGCGCACCGGCGGCAAGGACGATCAGCCGCCGGCCGGCGCGCTCGTCGAGATCAACAACGAGCTGGTCGCGAAGGAGGCGGCGGAGCGGCCGACCACGATCCCGACCAACGTCGAAACGCTGTTCGGCACGCCCAAGCCCTACACGCTCGGGCCCGGCGACGTGCTGAGCATCGTCGTGTGGGATCACCCCGAGATGAACCTGCCCTCGGGCGGCGGCGGCGGCGGCAACGGGCAGCAGGATCAAAGCGCAAGCCAGGTGCACTCGGGCTATACCGTCGACTCGTCGGGCGCGATCCAGGTGGCCTACGTGGGCCCGATTCACGTGGCCGGGCTCACCGAGATGGAAGCGCGCAACCTCGTGGCGAGCAAGCTCGCCTACTACCTGAACAAGCCGCAGGTGACGCTGCGCATCGAGTCGTATCGCAGCCGCCGCGTGTATGTGGACGGCGAGGTGCGCACGCCGGGCCTCATGGTGCTCAACGACATGACGATGTCGCTGCCCGAGGCGATCAACCGCGCGGGCGGCTTCACGGCGGCGGGCGACCGCTCGCGGGTTAGCGTGACGCGCGGCGACAAGACGATCCTGGTGAACATCCCCGACATGATCAAGAAGGGCGTGAACCCGGACAAGATCCTGCTGCAAAACGGCGATCTCGTGCGCGTGTATTCGGCCAACGAAAGCCGGGTGTTCGTGCTGGGCGAAGTCGGCCATCCCGGTCCGCTTCCGTTCGACAACGGGCATCTGTCGCTGAACGACGCGCTGGGTAACGCGGGCGGCATCAGCCAGGGCTCGGGCGACGCCTCGCAGGTGTACGTGGTGCGCGGGCAAAAAGAAGGACATCGAACGGTCTTCCACCTCGACGCTTCCACACCGGAAGCGATGGCCACGGCCGACGAGTTCGATCTGAAGCCGAACGACGTGGTGTTCGTCGACGCCTCCGCGCTCGTGAAGTGGAGCCGCGTGGTCAACCTGATCCTGCCGAGCACGCAGGCGGCGGCGGCAGGCCGGGCGGTGGGCTACGGGGGATACTAGTCTGGAGCCGGATGGGGGTTGATGTGAGCAGGCCTGCGGGCCTGCTCGCGTTCCGTCTGGAAGCGATCCGGGGTGATCCGGTCGCGCAGCGTTACGACTTGCCTTCCTGAAAGCGCCAGCGAATGAAGCGGCACGGATTGCCGCCATACACGCCGCCCGCTTCGAGCGAGCGATGCACGACCGAGAGCGGCGTGACGACGGCCGAGCGCCCGATGGTCACGCCCATCTGCACGACGCATTTCGACGAGACCCACGCGCCGTCCTCGATCACGATCGGGGCCACGTGCAGGTCCATGTTCGTGCGCAGGTCGTGCGAGCCCGCGCTGAGAAATGCGCCCTGCGAAATGCACACGTTCGAGCCGATGCGAATGGGCGCCTGGTTGTAGATCCACACGTCCACGCCGATCCAGCAGTTCTCGCCCATCTCGAGATTCCACGGCGCCTTCACGCGCATGGGATGCACGAGGCGGCAGCCCGCGCCGACCTTCGCGCCAAAGAGGCGCAAGAGCCCCACGCGCAGCGCCGAGAGCGGCAGCAGACGGTTGTCGAGCACGCAGGTCTCGACCACGTACCACACGGCCTGCACGAGCTTGCCGCGGCGCGCGACGTAGTTGCCTTTGCCCGCGCGGCTCAAGTCGATCACGCGAATTTCCGCCTGTGTGGACGGCGACGCATGCGGCTGCGCGACGCCCGCAGGCGACGGCTCGCCCGCGCCCTCATCGCGAGCACCGATGCCCATGCTCCCGATACCTTCGACCGTTTCCGCCATGAACGCTCCTTGCCCATCCGGGTCGGTTTCTGTTTGCGGCTTGCCGTTTCATTATCGGGCGGCCGTCATGCCCGCTCGCGCGCGTGGCCGACACTGCCGGGGTTTTGGCGCGGCGGCCGGGCGCGGTGTGGGCAACATGAAGGCATGACGCCGCATTGTTGGCGGCGCGCAGGATAGACGCCATGCCCAATCTTTCTCGTCGTCAGGCTCCGGGGGGCGTGCACGGCACGCTCCGCAACGCCGCCCCTTATGTGCTCGCCGTCGCGCTGCAAGCCGCGTGCGCCGCCTGGCCATGCGCCGCGCTTGCGCAACTCGCGCCGGGCGCGGCCTCGTCCGGCTCGTCTGAAACGACGAGCGGTCAAGGCGACACCCTGTCGTCCTCGGTGAGCCGTCAAAAATCCGATGAACAACGCATGCTCGGCGGCCCGAGAACATCGGACAATCCGTACAGCGTGAGCCCGTACACCAGCAACGGCGCCTCGCCGAGCGACGCCGAAGACGCGCTCACGAACGAAAAGCACATGCACGTCGTGACACCTGGCGATTACGCCGCGAGCGAGGCGAGCGCCTCGGGTGGCCGCGATGGCGGCCAGGCGGCCGCAAGCGGCGGCCGGGGCGCTTCGAGCCGCAGCCGGATCGCGGCCAACGGCATGTCGCGCGCGGGCAACGCGGTGTCGAAGACCGGCGGCGGCGCGAGGGGCCATTCCGCATTCTCCGGGTATGACTACGGCGCCAAGGAGACCTCGCCGACGGCCCAGCTCTATGGCAATCCGTATGCCAGTCCGTACGGATCGTCGGGTCAGTCCAACGCGCAGCTTTACAAGTCGCCCTGGTAAGCGACGCGGCACGTCGTCTCACACCCCGTCAAACGTCGGACTGCTCGACCTCCTGCAACGTCGATCCGCCCGTGCCGGGCTTGTGCGCGGCGGCCGCGCCACGCGCCCCGTTTGCGCCACGCGCGGCGGCGCGCGGCGCTCCGGCAGACGGCGGCGCGGGCACCTCGCCCGCGAGCGCTCCCAGCCTTTCTTCGAGCGCCCTGAAGGTGGCCTGCGGTGACAGCATGCGCTGCGCGTAGCGTCGCGCTGCGCGCCCGAGCGTCGCGCGCCGGCCGGGGTCGCCCGCGAGCTTGACGATCGCGGCCGCGAGCGCCTCGCCGTCCTCGGGCGGCACCACCACGCCATGGTCCGACACCACCTCGTAGAGGCTCGTGCCGGGCCGCGCCATCGCCACAACCGCACGGCCGCTCGCGAGCATGCCGGTGAGCTTGGAAGGCATCACGAGGTCGGCCGCGTCGTTGCGTTGCGGCAGCACGTGGATGTCGGCGACGTTGAGCAGTTCGTTGAGCATGGCCACGGGCTGCACTGGCAGCACATGGCAGTTCGGCAGCGCAGCACAACGCTCCTGCAACTCGCGCCTGGCCGCGCCGTCGCCGCAAAACACAAAGCTGATGTCGGGCCGCGCGGCGAGCGCCGTTGCGACATCGGCGAGAATGTCGATGCCCTGCTTCGCGCCCATGTTGCCCGAGTAGAGCACGACGGTGTTGCCCGGCGCGATGCCAAGACGCCGCCGGAACGCGCTCGGATAGGGAAGCGGGAAAATCGCGTTGGTGTCCACCCAGTTCGGCAGGCACACGGCGCGCGAAGCCTCCACGCCCTTGGCGCTCACGCGCTCGACCATGCGCGGCGAAATCGACGAAACCACGTCGAAGCGGCGCAGCAGCAAGCGTTCGGCCGCGCGCGCGATGCGCGAAGCGCGCCCGCCTTGCAGCAGCCCGAGATCGAACGCCGCATCCACTTCGAAGTCCTGAATGTGCAGCCAGCTTCCCGCGCCCACGGCACGCGCCAGCATGAGCGCGCCCGGCGCGCACAGCAGCGTGGGCGCGATCAGCATGACGACCTGCGGGCGCCACACGGCAAGCCGCATGAGCAGCGGCAGCGAGGCGAGCGCGAAGCTTGCCAGGTGCACGATGCGCTTCAGTCCGCCCTGCTGCGCCGGCACCCACAACGGCGCGCGCCAGATGTTCACGCCCTGGCGCACGTCGCGCCGGTAGCGCCACGCGCGATAGCCGTCATGCACACGCCACTGTGGATAATACGGCGGCGCACACACCACGCGCACTTCGTGCCCGTGCGCCGCGAGCAGCTCCGCCATTTCGGCCGTGTACTTGCCCACGCCCGTGACTTCGGGCGCATAGTTCAGTCCGTAGATCAGGATTCTCATTGCGTCGCTTTCCTGCGTGACTGCCGCTTCGTTTCGGCTCGCGCGCCCGAGCGAAAAAAAGCGGGCGTCGTGCATCCGGTCCGCGCACGACGCCCACCACCAACCAGACGCCCGTCGATTCAGGCCCGCATGCCCGACTCGTACGCCGGCGCCGTCTGCGTTTGGAGATAGTCGTCGTAAGTGCGCGCGAGCCCTTCGTCGAGGCCGATATGCGCGTGCCAGCCCAGCCCGCCCAGGCGCGAGACGTCGAGCAGCTTGCGCGGCGTGCCGTCGGGCTTGGTCGCGTCGAACACCAGTTCGCCTTCGAAGCCCACCACGTCGCACACGCGCTGTGCGAGGTCGTGGATCGACAGATCCTCGCCCACGCCCACGTTGTAGACGCCGTCGCCGGTCTCGTGCTCCAGCACGAAGAGGGTTGCGTCCGCGAGGTCGTCGACATGCAGGAACTCGCGGCGCGGTTTGCCCGACCCCCACACGGTCAGCGTGCGCTGGCCGCTCACGCGCGCCTCGTGCGCCTTGCGGATCAGCGCGGGCAGCACGTGGCTGCTGCCGAGGTCGTAGTTGTCGTTGGGGCCGTAGAGATTGGTCGGCATCAGCGAAACGAAATGCGTGCCGTACTGGCGGTTGTACGCTTCGCACAGCTTCAGGCCCGCGATCTTCGCGATCGCGTAGGCCTCGTTGGTCGGCTCCAGCGGCGCGGTGAGCAGATAGTTCTCGCGAATCGGCTGCGGGCATTCGCGCGGATAGATGCACGAAGAGCCGAAGAACACCAGCCGCTCCACGCCCGCGTTATACGACGCGCGGATCACATTCGTCTCGATCGCCAGGTTGTCCCAGGCGAATTGGGCGGGCTGAGTGGAGTTCGCGAGAATGCCGCCCACGCGCGCCGCCGCGAGCAGCACCGCGTCGATGCTCTCGCCTTCGAAGAACGCATCGACGGCGGCCTGATCGGTGAGGTCCAGCTCCGCGCGCGTGCGCGTGACGAGGTTCCAGTAGCCGTGCGCCTGCAAGGCGCGCACGAGCGCGGAACCCACCATGCCGCGATGGCCGGCCACGAAGATTCGGGAATGCTTGTCCATGTGCGCGTCACTCGTGATGTTCGAGAGCCCGGAAGCCGGCCAGCGTGACGAGCGCGTCGCGCCGGGCGATCTGGTAGTCGGCCCGCACCATCTCCTTGACGAGCGAGTGGAACGAAGTGACCGGTTTCCAGCCGAGTTTCTCCTGCGCTTTCGAGGCGTCGCCGAGCAGCGTTTCCACTTCGGTCGGGCGGAAGTAGCGCGGGTCGACGCGCACGATCACGTCGCCCGGTTCGAGCCGCATGTCGCGCGCGTCCACATGATCGACAATGCCGACCTCGTCCACGCCGTTACCCTCGAAGCGCACGGTGATGCCGAGTTCCGACGCCGCCGCGCGCACGAAGTCGCGCACGCTGTACTGCACGCCCGTTGCAATCACATAGTCTTCCGGCTCGGGCTGCTGGAGCATGCGCCACTGCATGTCGACGTAGTCGCGTGCGTGGCCCCAGTCGCGCATGGCCGAAAGGTTGCCGAGATAGAGCACCTTCTGCAACCCGACGGCGATGCGCGCGATGGCGCGCGTGATCTTGCGCGTGACGAAGGTCTCGCCGCGCTGCGGCGACTCGTGATTGAAGAGAATGCCGTTGCACGCGAAGATGCCGTGCGCCTCGCGATAGTTGACCGTGGTCCAGTACGCGAACAGCTTCGCGACCGCATACGGACTGCGCGGGTAGAACGGCGTGGTCTCGCGCTGCGGCACTTCCTGCACGAGCCCGTAAAGCTCGGAGGTCGAGGCCTGGTAGAAGCGCGTTTTCTGGGTGAGGCCGAGAATGCGGATCGCCTCCAGAATGCGCAGCGTGCCGAGGCCGTCTGCATTCGCCGTGTACTCGGGTTCCTCGAACGACACCGCCACGTGGCTTTGGGCGGCGAGGTTGTAGATTTCATCGGGCGCGACGCGCTGTATCACGCGCAAGAGGGCCGTGGAATCGGTCAGCTCGCCGTGATGAAGCTGGATGCCGGGTTCCGGGTCGTGCACGTCGCGATACAGGTGATCGATGCGGTCCGTGTTGAAAAGCGACGAGCGCCGCTTGATGCCATGCACCTCGTAGCCTTTGTTCAAAAGCAGTTCTGCCAGATACGAACCGTCCTGACCGGTGATGCCGGTGATCAACGCAACCTTACGAGCCATCGCCATCGTTCTCTCCTCGCGTGAGCGATATGGGATTCGGAGGGTCCATCATCCGCGGCGGCCCCCCAGCCAACCGCGGACCCGCTGCTACCTAACCTGCAACGCTTTCGTAACCGTAGTAACCGCCGCGATAACCGCCGCCGATGAACGCGCCCGTCTTCGGCACGTCGGTGAGCAGCACGCCGCGCAGGTTCACGCCGCCGATACGCAGGCGCTTGACCGTTTCCTCCAGCTCCGAAATCGGGTGGCGACCGTGGCGAATCGCGAGCAGCGTCGTGCCCGCATAGCGCCCGATCACCGTCGAATCGGTCACGGCGAGCACCGGCGGCGTATCGACGATCACGAGGTCGTATCTCGACTTCAGTTCGTCGAGCAGCGCTTCGAAGCGCGCGCTCATGAGAAGCTCGGATGGATGCGAGTGCAACGAACCTTTGGCAAGCACGTCAAGGCCCGGCAACACTTCGTGCTGGATCGCCGTGTCGAGCTCCGCGCCGAGCAGCACGTCCGATAGCCCCGGCTGGTGCGCGATGCCGAAGTGCGAGTGCACGTCGCCGCGCCGCATGTCGCCATCGACAATCAGCACGCGCTTGTTCACCGAAGCGACCAGCGCGGCCAGATTGACCGAGAGGAACGACTTGCCGATGTCGGGCCGCGAGCCCGTGAGCATCACGATGTTGTTGCGCGCGTCGTTGAGCGTGAGCTGGAGCGAGGTGCGCAGGCTGCGCACGCCCTCCACGGCGATATCCTGCGGATTCTGCTGCGCCAGCACGTGCAGCCCGCGGCGGCGCGACGCGACGTGATGCTGGAGGCGCAATTGCTGCGGGCTGCGCGGCACCACGGCGAAAACCGGCACGCCGAGCGCGGCTTCGAGTTCGTCGGGGCGTTCCACGCCGCCGTACAGCGACTTGCGCACGAACGCGACAAGCACGCCCAGCACGAGGCCCGCGCCGATGGCGAGCACGATCACGAGCAGCTTCTTCGGGCGCACCGGATCATCGGGCGCTTCGGCGAAGTCCACCACGCGCACGTCGCCCACCTGCCCTGCCCGCGCGACCCGCAGTTGCTGCGCGCTGTTCAGGAGGCTCGTATAAAGCTCGGTGCTCACGTGCACGTCGCGCAAGAGCCGCACGGCGGTCTGCTCGGTGTCCGGCAGTTGCGCCACATTGCGCGTGAGTTGCGACTGCGCGCTTTGCAGCGTGCCGATCTGCGCGTCGAGCGCCTGGACAGCCGGGTGATGCTCGGTGAAGCGCTGCGCAAGTTCCGCGCGTTGCTGGCGCAGGTCTTCGAGCCGGATCTTGTTGTCGCTCACCTGCTGGAGCAGCAGCCGGCTTTCTTCGCCGAGATCGACGGTGCCGTGCTCGTTACGGAACTTGTTGTACTTCTGCTCGGCCGCGTCCACCTGCGAGCGCAGTTGCGGCAGTTGCTCGTCGAGGAAGGCAAGCATGTGTTCGGCTTCGGCCGAGCGGCTCGCCACGTCCTGCTTGATGAATTCCTGCGCGACGTTGTTGAGGATCGAGGCCGTGAGCTTGCTGTTATGGCCTTCGAGGCTCGCGCGGATCACGCCCGATTGCAGCCCCACTTCCTGGATGTCGAGCGCATGTTCGAGCCGGTCGACGGTGGTGAGCGTCGAGGCGCGCGTGACGAGGAATGGCGTGCCGGGCGCGCCGCTCAGGCTGTCCACGTGCAGCGAGATCGGCCCGACCGCCGTGTTGGCCTTCACGTCTTCGCCCACGCGGCCTTGCAGGAGCGGAATGCCGTCGGGGTCGCGCAGCGTGAAGGTGCCGGGCTCGTCGCCCGCCACGAGCGTGAAGTCGCGCTCGTAAAACGCCTCGGGCGTGTCGAAGCGCGACACCTTGATGTCGCCGCCGGACCACGCGTAGCCCGTTGGGCGCAGAAACGACGGCAGATGCTGCGCCCACGGCGCGCCGAGAATGCCGGAGAGCATGCCGCCGATCACGGGCATGGTGCGCGGGCGCGCCCCGATGTCGAGGTGCAGCCGCCGCACCGTCTCTTCGGTCACGTTGCGCGACTTGAGCATTTCGATCACGCCGTTCGCAGACGACTTCTCGTCGAACATGCCCGTGAGCGGCGGCAAGCTGCTGTCCTTCTTGCTGCCGTCGCCCTTGTCGACTAGGTGGAACAGCACGTCGGCGCGATACGTCGGCGTGGCGAGGAACGCATACGCCGTGCCGAGCAGCGTGACGGCCAGCGTCACGATAGCGATCGCACGCCAGTTCGCAACCATCGTTTGCAGATAGTCGCCCAGATATCGCTCGTCGGCGCCAGCCGCGCCGTAGTAAGCGCCGTCATAGTTCATCGCCATCTTGCTTCTCCCGAAACCTGGTGATGCTCGCGCGAGTGCGCGCCCATCGGGTTCGTGCCGCCGCGCTCAGTAAGCGTTGCGGCCAACCAGCCCGTGAATGATCGTGGCCGCGATAATGCGCATGTCGAGCCAGAACGACCAGTGGCCGAGGTAATAGAGGTCGTGCGCTACGCGCATCTCCATCTTCTCGAGGCGATCGGTCTCGCCGCGAAAACCATTGACCTGCGCCCAGCCGGTAATGCCGGGCTTGATGCGATAGCGGTGGATGTAACCGGTCACCACGCGCTGATAAAGATCGTCGTGTTCAAGCGCATGCGGGCGGGGTCCGACCACTGACATGTCGCCGCGTAACACGTTGTAGAACTGCGGCAGTTCGTCGAGACTCGTGCGGCGCAGGAACGCGCCAATGCGCGTCACGCGCGGGTCGTGCCGCGTGGCCTGACTCACGGTGCCGGGCGCTTCCTTGTGCACGCGCATCGTGCGGAACTTGTAGATCGTGAACACGCGGCCGTCCGCGCCCTTGCGCCGTTGCTTGAAGAACACCGGTCCCGGCGACGACAGCTTCACCGCGATCGCAATGCCAATCAGCAGCGGCATGAGACTCACGAGCGCAAGGCTGGCAAACACGCGATCGAACACCGCTTTCTTGAACTGCGCGCTCGCGGGTAGCGGCGAGGCCACGAGGTTGATCGCCGGTACGCCGAGCAGCTCGATCACGCTACTGGTGTCGAAGAGGGCCAGCGAGCGCACGTCCGGAATGAAGCGGATATTCACGAGGTCGTTGCGAAATTCGGTCACGAGCCGCACCACGGTGCGCTCCTCCGCAAGCGAAAGCGCAAGCCACAACTCGTGCACGTCGTGCTCGCGGATATAGTGCGCGAACCCTTCGACGGTGTCGCAAACGGTGGTCTCGCTCGCGCTCGCAGGCGACGTTTGCGGCATCGTGTTGTAGAGGGCACCCGCGCGAAAGCCCGAGCCGGGCTCCGCTGCGATACGGCGCACGATCTCGTCGCACTGCGAGGCGGAGCCCGCGATGGCGACTTGATGCAGGTTCAGGCCGGCGCGCCGCACGTGCGAGAGCACGCCGTGCGCCAGGATGCGCCACGTGATGAGCAGGCCGCCCGCCACCGCGGTCCAGTAGGCAAACCACAGGCGCGAGACGGCGTCCACGTGATGCATCGTCGAGTACATCGAGATCAGCGCGCAGGCCTGCACCACGAGCCACGCAAGCGACACCTGCCCCGCGAGCAGCGCCTTGGAGCGGCCGCGCCACGACTGATAGAGTTCGAACGCCGGAAAGATCACGAGCGCGAACGCGGCCGCAAGCAGCACGAACGCTTCGTTCACGCCGCGCGGCACGACATCTTCGAAGCGGATCTCCGATGCCACGCTCGCGCCGATCATCACGGCAGCCACGTCGAGCACTCTGGCCATCAGATTCTGAAGCTCGCGCATGCTTTCTCCCTGTCGCTCGTGGCGGATCGCTCAACCGCAGCGGCCGTAGGTATCGTCGAAGCGGACGATATCGTCCTCGCCCAGATACGCTCCCGACTGCACCTCGATGATTTCGAGCGGCACCTTGCCGGGGTTTTCGAGCCGATGCCGCACGCCAAGCGGAATGTAAGTCGACTCGTTCTCGCTCATCAGGAAGGATTCCTCACCACGCGTGACGAGCGCGGTGCCGCGCACCACCGTCCAGTGTTCGGCGCGATGGTGATGCAGTTGCAGCGACAGGCGCGCACCCGGCGTGACCACGATGCGCTTGACCTGGAAGCGCTCGCCCTGATCGATCGAATCGTAAAAGCCCCATGGGCGCTGCACCTTGCGGTGCGAATCGGCCTCCGGTGCGCGCTGCGCCTTGATACGCGCGACGAGCCCCTTCACGTCCTGCACTTTCGAGCGGTCGGCCACGAGCACGGCGTCGGCGGTTTCGACGACCACGAGGTTCGAGGTGCCCACGCAGGCCACGAGCCGCCCGTCGGAGTGCGCGTAGGTCGCGACCGCCCCTTCGAACAGCACGCGCCCGCGCCCCACATTGCCGTCTTCGTCCTTGTCCATCGCGGCCCATACGGCGTCCCACGAGCCGAGGTCCGACCAGCCCGCGTCGAGCGCGACCACCACGCCCTCGGGCGTCCAGCCTTCGCTGGCCGACAGGCGCTCCATCACCGCGTAATCGATCGAGTCGGCGGGTGCGCCTTTGAACGCCGCCACGGCAGGCCGGAACACGGCGCCGTCATGCTGGCCGTCCACGAAGGCGGCAAGACACGCCTCGTGCATGTCGGGTTGCAGCGCGCGCAGTGCGTCGAGCCACACGCTCGCGCGCATCACGAAGATGCCGCTGTTCCACCAGTAGCCGCCTTGCGTGACGTACTGCATGGCAAGCTCGGGCGCCGGTTTCTCGACGAAGCCGTCGATGCGGCGCGCGCCGTCTTCGAGCGCCTCGCCCACGCGGATATAACCGAATCCTGTTTCAGGCGAGCGCGGCGGCACGCCCAGCGTGACGATGGCGCCGCGCTGCGCGTGGCGCGCGGCGCATTCGAGAGCGCGCTGTAGCGCCCCGACATCGGCGATGGCGTGGTCCGAGGGCATCACGACAAGGATCGCGTCGTCGCCGTTGGCGCACGCTAGCGCCGCGCCAAGCGTGAGCGCCGGCGCGGTATCGCGCCGCGCGGGCTCGACCACGAGCCGCGCGTCCATGCCGCAAGCACGCAGTTGATCGACGATCACGAAGCGATGTTCTTCGCCACATACGACGATCGGTGCGCTCGCGACCTGCCACTCGGGCGAAAAGCCGTCGAGACGATGCACGGTCGCTTGCAGCAGCGTGTCGCTGCCCACCACGCCAATTAGCTGTTTAGGAAAATGTTCGCGCGACATCGGCCACAACCGTGTGCCCGAGCCGCCTGCCAGCACGATGGGCACGATGCGCGTACACGCCGCCGCGCCTTCGGGCGCGCTGCGCTCGCTCTCGGCACGGGCCTGACCCTGCTGGATCGATGACCTTTCAATCATATTCGGACTCCTGCATATCGGGCAGGATCGGCTCGGCTCGCGATGTGCGATCCCCGAAGTGCGATCCCCTTTGTAACGAAGTGCGACCGTTGTTACCGCTGCGTTACGACATCGGCGTTGCGTGCGCGCGTCACGACATCTAGACGCCCGCTTCGCGACGGCTTTGTTCGCGGTATTCGGTGGGCGAAATCATCATGCGCTTGCGAAAGATCTTGGCGAGACGGTCGCCATTGCCCATGCCGGTGCGCCGCGCGATCTTGTCGACCGGCAATTCCGAATCGGTGAGCAGGCTGCACGTGATCGCAAGACGCGCATGCAACAAGTAATCCGATGGCGTGATGCCCATTTCGAGCTTGAAGCGGCGTAGAAAATTGCGTTCGCTCATGGCCGCCACCTGCGCCGCGTCCGCAATCGAAATGGCTCGCTGGCAGTTCTCCTGTAGCCAGCGCGCCGCCGCCCTGACCTTGTCGGCCGGTGCACTGCCGAGTGCGTCGCCAAGGAAAGGCATGAGGTTGCCGCCCGAATCGGGCATGAGCCGCTCCGTTACCGCGCGCGCAACATCCACACCCAGATCGCGCTTGACGAGCGTGAGGGCGCTTTTCATCGACTCGAGCCGGTCGCCGGCGTCGCCGCCGGTTTCGTCGCGACCGTTCTGCATCGCGTACGAACCGAACTCGTGCTGTGTGCGCTGACTGCACAGGCTCGCCGCCTCGAGCAACGAACGGCCTTCGCCGATCGGACGAATGGTGCCGGTGTTCGCATGCACGTGACGCAGCCACGCAATGAGGCGCTCGTCGTTGGCGGCCGTGAAGGCGCCCTTGCCGCCCGCCACGAACAGCGCGTCGAAGCCCACATAGTGACGCGCGTCGAGCCCGTCGGTCCATACCCGCACCGACGACGAACAGGTGACGTTGCCGCCATCGGCGGAAAGGATGCTTACATCGTAAGGCGAAGTACGGGCGGTGTCGGTCGAGAGTTCATTAGCGACATGAAACACTTCCGCCACAATCCCGGCGCCGAGAAGCGAACAACCATCGAACAGCAGAATCGCGATGTGACGCACCTCTCGACTGATGCCCGCGGTAACCAGATGCGGGCGACTGTACGACGGCAAATCCAGACTTGCGTACGCCATGCTTTTCCCCTAAACAGTCCCCCGTCCGAAGCGAAAAGTCCCGGTAATAGCATTTCGATAGCATTCCGTGTGCAGTGCATCATAGGCAGATAAAAATTCCTGCAACGACGACTGACCGAAACTGGCGAGACATTGGCGCATTTAGTCCGGTCGCGGACCGATTAGAAGCATGCGCACAACTGCATGAGACAAGGAGCAAACTGCGTGAAAGGCAATTCGTTCGATTACATCAACCTGGCAAAAATGGCTGAAATGCTGATAGAGCGGTATTTTCGCCTTTGTTACTACCAATTCCTCAATGCCTGCCGATCGATGCGTGCGCACGGGATGGAGGCTAATCAGGCGATAAAAAACCGCCTGCCTATTCGTCTGATTAAATGATGTTTAAGAGGCATTGAGCACCGATTCAGCCGATGTGAAGCGCATTTTAAACCCATTAATTCCTGGGTGCGTCGCACAATAAAAAAATTCACAAACAGGCAATTTATATGAAAGCGCTAAGCGAGCACTGCACAAGTCATGCGCGAAGGCTTGTGGAGAAATTGCGAAAAATAACTGGACCCTGGCGTCAAGTGACGCGTGCAAGCAACTAGTCTTAGCCTTTCAGGTTGTGAGGAAAGCCCTATGACTGAGCGCTCCGACGTTGCGTCAACACTCATGAAGCACACCCGCGCGGCGCTCGCGCTCGCGGGTTTATTGGCGTCATTCACCTGCCACGCCGCCGATGCGCCCGTATGCAGCAGCAGCAGCGGCCGCGCCGCGGCGGCGGGCGACGAACTCATTGCGGCCGACACACCCGGCAGCGACGGCACGCAACTCTTTCCTCGCGGCAAGAGCATCCGTATCGACGTCACGACGCGCGCCACGCGCGACGACAAGGTGCGATGGGACATCTCCGACACGTGGAGCCGCACGCAGGCAAGCGGCAGTTTCGCGGTGGCGGCGGGGCCACGCGTCACGTCACTCACCTGCACGATGCCGCAGGCGGGGTACTTCGCGTTTTCGGCTTCACTGGCATCGCAGTCGTCAGCGGGTTTGCCCCAGCGCGGCACGCGGCCCGCCGGCATCGCGACCTTCGGCGTGCTGCCCGACGTGAGCAGCGCACTGCCCGCGCCCACCTTCTCGCGCCAGGACCTGCACCGCTTCGGCGGCCAAGGCTCCGCCTATATCGCGCCGGGACAGCACTGCTGCGGCGGCGACGGCCTGCGTCCGCTCTATACGGATCTGGGCCTCGCGTGGGCCAACGACAAACGCGGCTGGTACGTCATGGAACCGAAAGGTCCCAACACGTTCGATCCCGCCAGCTCGGAACTCGATCTCCAGTTCAAGCCCGGCGACATCATGCGCTTGATCCAGCTCGACGGCATTCCCGCATGGGCGAGCCCGAACGGCCAGGAAACGCACAGCTTCGCGCCGAACTCGCTGGGTCAGTTACGCGATTACATGGCGCGCGTGGGCACGGAGTCCGCACGCATCCGAGCGAAAACCTTCCCGCGCCAGGCGCGCAATTACTATCAGGTCACCTGGGAACCCGACGCGGACGGCGGGCTGCCCTGGAAAGACACCGATGCGCATTTCGTCGATCTCTACAAGACGATTTACGAAGGCATTCACTCGACCGACCCGTCGGCGGTCGTCATGGGGCCCACCTACGCGGGCGTCCAGGGCAACACGAAGTGGTTGAAGCAGTTCGCACCGCTTGGCATTGCCAGGTATCTGGACGGTGTGACGATCCACGGCTACTACGACTTCGGCACGAGTCCCTCGCATCCACCCGAGCGGCTCTACGGCACGCCCGACAAAGGCACGCTCTCGCTGCCCGAGGCCATGCGCGAACTGCGCGCGACGATGCGCGACGTGCTCAAGCCGGGCGCACCGCTCTTCGTAACCGAAACGGGCATCAGCTACGACATCGGCAAAAACTACGCGCCTGACTATCCCGATGCGCAAACGCTCTACGCGCAGGGCGCGGTTGTCGCGCGCGCGCATCTGATCATGCTCGGCGAGGGCGCGGACACGACCTTCATTTTCTATGGCGCGGATATGCCGGAGACCACGGCGGGCTACGGCGTATTCTTCGAGCTCGATCATCCCAAGGGCATGTATGGCGCGTCGAACATCAGCCCGAAGCCGGCCGCGCTCGCGGTCGCCACGATGACGCGGCTCGTCGACGGCACGTATACGCTCGGACCGCTGCGCGGCACGCCCGCGGGCGTCTACGCCTATGCGTTCGCGCGGCCGAACAATGACAAAAGCAATGGCAAAAGCGGCGGCAAGGTGATCACGGCGCTGTGGAGCCACGACAACGCGCGCTGGAGCGCGAAAGCCGGCTTCGACTCGATGCGCGCCACGAACTACACGCTCCAGGTGGACGCACGCGGGCGCTCGGGCCAGGTCAGCGTCTTCGACATGATGGGCAACCCCACGACGATGACCTACAACGACGGCATGCTGCCGCTGCGCCTGACCGAGTCGCCCGTCTATGTCGTGTCGGACAACGCGGACGTCATGCGCTCGAATGCGATCACGCCCGCGGGATACGTCGCTCCGAAGCCCTGAGCGCCGCGCGAGCGCCCCAATCTTGGCCCACGATAGCGAGACTTAGGCGGCTGCGGACAGTGCAACGCGAAATTGGGCCGCCTAGACTGCTGTTGAACGCGCTGCTGATGAACGCGCCCTGCTCACAGCGGCTGCACCCGGACCATCGCATCGACACGACCGAGACCCCACGGATACGCTCCTCCATGCTGTCGCCTACCGAATTCCTCGAGGTGGTGCGGCTCGCACCGCTCGTAGCGATCGACCTGATCGTCGCCGACGCCGATGGCCGCGTGCTGCTTGGCCAGCGGCGCAATCGCCCGGCGCGCGGCACCTGGTTCGTACCGGGCGGCCGCATCCGCAAGGACGAGCGGCTCGACGCCGCGTTCACGCGCATCGTCCAGACGGAGCTCGGCATTGCGAGCATGCAGCGCTCGTCGGCGCGCTTCGTCGGCGTGTACGAGCATCACTATCCGGACAACTTCGCGGCCGAGAACGGCATCGGCACGCACTATGTCGTGCTCGCCTACGCGTTCATGCTGGACAGCACGGTGCCCGTGGGTCGTTTCGACCAGCACAGCCAGTATGCGTGGCTGTGGCCGGAAGAGTTGCTCGTGCGCGATGACGTGCACAAGAATACGAAGGAGTACTTTCGATAGGGTTTGACCGGCGCGGGACGGGCGCGAACGATGCGGCTCGCGCCTCAGGAAGGATGCGCTACCGCGCGTTCATTCCACCACAGCCGTCTGCGCAATTGATGCGGTGGCCGCCGTGCCAGCGTCGTCGGCATCGACAGCCGCGAGGTTGGCAACGGGCGCGGCCCGCTCGCGCAGCCACGCACCGAATGCGTCGCGCAGTTCGGGATGGCGCAGCGCGTAATCCACCGTCGCCTGGAGATAGCCGAGCTTGCTGCCGCAATCGAAGCGGCATCCCGTGTAGCGATACGCGAGCACCTGCTCGGCCGCGAGCATCGACTGGATCGCGTCGCTCAACTGCCACTCTTCGCGCGGCGCGGGACGCAAGGCGCGCAAATGATCGAAGATGCCCGGCATCAACACGTAGCGTCCCACGACACCGAGCGTGGACGGCGCGTCGTCGGGCTCGGGCTTCTCCACGATGCGCGACATGCGGAACACGTGCTCGTCCCAGGGGCGACCCGTCACGACGCCATACGAGCGCGAATGCTTGCGCTCGATGTCCTCCACCGCGACGAGGGAACAATGGTAGTGGTCGAAGCGCTCCAGCATCTGCGCGAGCACGGGCGTGTCGGCATCGATGAGGTCGTCGGCGAGTAGAACCGCGAACGGCTCGTCGCCGATGATCTTCTGCGCGCACAGCACCGCATGCCCGAGACCGAGCGGCTCGGGCTGGCGCACGAATATGCATTCGACATGCGCGGGCTTGATGCCCTGCACGGTTTCGAGCAGCGCCGCCTTGCCGCGCGCCTGAAGCTCGCGCTCGATCTCATAGGACTTGTCGAAATGGTCTTCGATGGCGCGCTTGCCGCGCCCCGTCACGAAGATCAGTTCGGTCACGCCCGCGGCCACGGCCTCTTCGACCGCATATTGAATGAGCGGCTTGTCCACGACCGGCAACATTTCCTTGGGGCTTGCCTTGGTGGCCGGCAGGAAACGCGTGCCGAGACCCGCAACCGGAAAAAACAGCCTTGCGCACTTTTATCATGATCGTCTCGTGTCTCGCAGCGGTTCGGTGGCGCGCCCGGAGGTGCGGCGATCATGGACGCGAAGCCAGCTTACCCAGCGGATATCGAGCCATTCTGCCAACTTCTCGGCATTTTCAGACTGTGGCGTGCGGTGGCGGCGGACCGGCCTATCATGAATCCCGAGAGCGTGATGTGAACGCGCACACGAGCCAAGCCCGGGCGCGCGACGCAAAAACGCAACGTACTCCTGCGAATCCTTTCTGCGCGAGGAACCGGCCATGCACATCGATCGGGTGGTCTGCCGGCAAGCCGCCTTCCAGCCGCGCGGCGCTCATTTCAAGTTCGGACACGTGGCCAAACGCATCGGCATCCTGGTTTTCGAGGGCTTCCCGCTCGGGGACGTGACCTTGCTCGCCGACGTGTTTCGTCTTGCAAACGACGCCTGCGCCGACACACTCCCCGCCTACTCGCTCGTCTTGCTTTCCGAGGCTGGCGGCAACGTGGCCAGCGGCTGCGGCCTGCGCGTATGGACCGAAAGCCTGCACGGGCCGCTGCGCAGCGGCTTCGACACGCTTTTCATCGCGGGCGGCCGGGGCGCGGCCGAAGCGCGCGACAACGTGCGGCTCATCGCGCGGCTGCAAGCGCTCGCGCCGAAGGTGCGCATCCTGCGTGCGCTCGGCGAAGGCCGCGCCGTGCTCGCCGCCGCCGACGTTCCCTTCCTGCGCGGCAGCGGCAACACGGCGACCTCGGCGCAGCGACTGCGCCGCGCGCTCGAAGCGCGCAACGCGGGCGCTTCGGTCATCGCGCCTTCGGAGGCGCTCGTCGCCGCGCTCAAGGTCGTCAAGCGCAATCACGGCGTGGCGCTCGCGCAGCGCGTGTCCGAGGACTCGATGCCGGGTTCGTGGGAGCGGCTTGGCCCCATGCTCGACGACGGCGAGTCGGACAGCGCCAACGGCAAGATCAATTCGGCCGCGCACTGGCTGCGCGAGAACTATCACCAGCCGATCTCGGTCGCCGACGCGGCGCGCGTCGCGCAAATGAGCATGCGCAATTTCCTGCGCCACTTCAAGACGCAGACGGGCCTCACGCCCTCCGAGTACCTGCTGCGCACGCGGCTCGACGCAAGCTGCCTGCTGCTCGCGCAAACCAATCTGCCGATCGACGAGATCGCGCAGCGCTGCGGCGTGCCGCGCGGCGAACGGCTCGCGCGCATCTTCCGGCGGCGGCTGTCGATTTCGCCGTCGGGGTATCGCGCGGTGAACCGGCGCGCTTCGGGTGAGTGAGGTGGCGCGAGATTGGAGCCTTCCTGAAGCTGGCAACGGGCCGCATAACAGGCCATAAATCAGGCCGCAAACGCACGACGCCGCGCATTCGCGCGGCGTCGTTTTCATTCAGACGGGGTTGCCCGGCCGGTTACAGCATGCCGGAGCCGAAGATCTCCGTGTGAATGCGCGAGGCATCCACACCGCGTGCAATCAGCGCCTCGCGCTGCTCGCGCATGAAGGCCACGGGACCGCACAGATAGTAGTCGGCATCGGGCAGCATCACGTCCGCTTCGATGAGGCCGATGTCCATGCGGCCTTCGAAGTCGTAATCCACACCCTTGCGGTCGGCCGCGCCCACTTCTTCGTAGAACACCGCGCGCTTGACGTTTGGATACTCCGAAACAGCGTGACGCAGGAAGTCGCGGAATGCATGCACCTTGGTGTTGCGGCAGGCGTGCACGAACGTCACCTTGCGCTCGCTGCGCCCGGCGAGCAGCGTGGCAAGCATCGACTTCATCGGCGTGATGCCCACGCCGCCGCTCATCAGCACGACCGGCGTGGTCTTCTTGCGATCGAGCGTGAATTCGCCCATCGGCGCGCTCACGTGCACTACCGTCCCCTCTTCCACGCCGTCGTGCATGAGGTTCGACACGTGGCCCGGCTGCGCGTCGCCGCGGCCCGCCTCGCGCTTCACGGAGATGCGCAGCCACTTGCCGTTGGGCGCGTCAGAAAGGCTGTACTGACGCGGCTGGTCCACGCCGAGCTTGTCGACGAAGCGCGTCACGCTCACGTACTGGCCCGGCTCGAAACCGCCAGCCGACGCACCGTCGGCCGGTGCGAGATAGAACGAGGTGATCTCGTCGCTTTCAACTTGCTTGCGCATTACCTTGAACGGGCGGAAGCCGCTCCACGACGCGCCCTCGTACAGCTTCGCCTCGGTGCCGATCATGATGTTCGCGAGCTGGTCGTAGGCGACGGTCCAGGCTTCGAGCGTGGGCGAGTCGACGGCGTCGCCGAGCACGTCCACAACGGCGCCGAGCAGATGGCGGCCGACGATCGGATAGTGCTCGGGACGGATGTTCAGGCTCGCGTGCTTGTGCGCGATATGCGTGACCGCGCCGCCCAGCGCGCCGAGGTTGTCGATGTTCGCCGCATAGGCGTAGACGGCGCGCGCGAGGGTTTCGGGCTGGCTGCCGCTTTGCTGGTGCGTCTGGTTGAAGATGTTCTTGAGCTCGGGATGCGCGGCAAACATGCGCTGGTAGAAATGCTTGGTGATCGTGGCGCCGTGCTCGGCGAAAACGGGCGCAGTGGCCTTGACGCGGGCGATCTGGTCAGCGGTGAGCGCAGTCATTTGCGGCTTCTCCTTGTTAAACATGCACACAAGATACATCTTTAACGCGACAGGCCGACCCAGGCATTTTGTCGCACCCCTGCATTTTCCGGATTGCGCCGCGCGCGAGGCCGCGGCGGGTAGCCGCCGCAGGGGCTCGCACAGGTCTTTTACGACGCGGGAAAGCGTGTTTCACCCCGTCGCACGCATGACGGCTTGCGTCGAATCGCGGGCCTTAGTTCGAACCCTCTTTATGCGCCCTTGCCCGCGCCCCGATCGTGCCGCCAGAGCACGTCGCTGCCGCCCGCCGCGCGGTTGAGCACGCGCGCGAGCACGAACAGCAAATCGGACAGCCGGTTCACGTAGCGGCGCGGCGTGTCGGCGAGCGGCGCTCCCGAGTTCGGCGCGGCGCCCAGCGCGACGACCATGCGCTCGGCGCGCCGGCAAACGGTGCGGCAGACGTGTGCCAGCGCGGCGGCGCGAGAGCCGCCCGGCAGGATGAACTCCTTGAGCGGCGGCAGCGTCGCGTTGTAGTGCGCGAGCCAGGCGTCGAGGCGCGCGAGGTGCTCGTCGGTGACGAGCGTGTGGCCCGGTATGCAAAGCTCGCCGCCCAGATCGAACAGATCGTGCTGGATCGCGACGAGCGCTTCGCGCACGTCGTCGGGAAGCGTCTCGCACAGCAGCACGCCGATCTGCGAATTCAGCTCGTCGACGTCGCCGATCGCGGCGATGCGCGCGTCGTCTTTGCGCACGCGGCTGCCGTCGCCGAGTCCGGTCGAACCGTCGTCGCCGGTGCGTGTCGCGATCTTGCTCAGGCGATTGCCCATGATGTACCCCTCCGAGGCGGTGGATTGGCGCGGCTTGCGCATGGCGCGCCATTATAGGTTTCGTGCAGCGCAGCATGGGGGCGCGCCGCGCGGGCGCGAACGTTCAGCGTAAAATGAACCGAGCCAGAAATCACGTCCATACGAAGGAGACACCCGCGTGAATCACCCCGCGCCGCCGGCTACCGCACGCCGCCCGTTCCCCACCGTTCTCCTCGATGAATTGCGCAGCGCGTTCGGCGAACGCGTCTCCGTCTCCGAAGCCGTGCGCGCCCATCACGGCCGCGACGAGTCGCCCTTCGACCCGCAACTGCCCGACGCCGTGGTGTTCGCGCAGAGCACCGAGGAAATCCAGACCATCGTCAAGCTGTGCGCCCGCCATGGCGTGCCGATCATTCCTTACGGCAACGGCTCGTCGCTCGAAGGCCACTTGCTGGCCGTGCAGGGCGGCGTGTCGATCGACCTCTCGCAGATGAACCGCGTGCTCTCGATCAACGCCGAAGACCTCACCGTGACGGTGGAGCCGGGCATCTCCCGCAAGCAGCTCAACGAAGCGCTGCGCGACACGGGCCTGTTCTTCCCGATCGACCCGGGCGCGGACGCGAGCATTGGCGGCATGTCGGCCACACGCGCCTCCGGCACCAACGCCGTGCGCTACGGCACGATGCGCGAGAACGTGCTCGGCCTCACCGCCGTGCTCGCCGACGGCCGCGTGATCAAGACCGGCACGCGCGCGCGCAAGTCGTCGGCGGGCTACGATCTCACGCGCCTGTTCGTTGGCTCGGAGGGCACGCTTGGCATCATCACCGAAATCACGGTGCGGCTCTACCCGCAGCCCGAGGCGGTTTCGGCGGCGGTGTGCGCGTTCCCCTCGATGGCCGAGGCCGTGCGCACGGTGATCGAAACGATCCAGATGGGCGTGCCGGTCGCGCGCGTGGAGTTCATCGACTCGCTCGCGGTGCGCGCGATCAACAAGCATTCGAACCTCACGCTGCGCGAGAAGCACACGCTCTTCTTCGAATTTCACGGCACCGAGGCCGGTGTTGCGGAACAGGCGCAGATCGTTCAGGAGATCGCCGCGCAGCACGGTGGCGAAGGCTTCGAATGGGCCACGCGCCCTGAAGACCGCAGCCGCCTCTGGAACGCGCGCCACAACGCTTACTTCGCGATGTTGCAACTGAAGCCCGGCTGCCGCGCGGTCACAACCGACGTGTGCGTGCCGATCTCGCGCCTTGCCGAATGCGTGATCGAGACGGAAACCGACCTCAAGGCCTCGCCGCTGCCCTGCCCGATCGTCGGCCATGTGGGCGACGGCAACTTCCACGTGGCGATCCTGATCGACCCGGACAAGCCCGAGGAGATCGAGGAAGCCGAGCGCCTGAACCACCGCATCGTGCAGCGCGCGATCGCCATGGACGGCACCTGCACCGGCGAGCACGGCGTGGGGCTGCACAAGATGGGTTTCCTCGTGGAGGAGCACGGCGCGGACACCATCGACACGATGCGCGCGATCAAGCATGCACTCGATCCGCACAATCTGATGAATCCGGGCAAGATCTTCAGCTGGGCGGCCTGAGACGCGCCAGGCGCGTAGCGCCGCCCATGCGCCGCCGGAGCGCACGCAAGATGCGCCCGGCGGCACGACAAACACGCGGGAGGAGACATGAACGCACCGGACGGGAAAATGCCCGACCTGAGCCCGGAAGCACTCGCGCAACGCCAGCGCGAAGTGGTTCAGGCGCTGATGGCAGTGCTGCCGGCGCACTGCCTGCTGCATCGTGAAGAAGACACCGTCGCCTACGAGTGCGACGGGCTGGCCGCCTACCGGCGGCTGCCGCTCGCGGTGGCGCTGCCGGAAACCGAGTCGCAGGTGCAGCGCATCGTGCAGATCTGCCGGCGCCTCGACGTGCCGATCGTGCCGCGCGGCGCGGGCACCGGCCTCTCGGGCGGCGCCATGCCGATCCGGCACGGCATCGTGCTTTCCGTCGCGCGCTTCAAGCGCATTCTCGAAGTCGATCCCTACGCGCGCACGGCCACCGTGCAACCCGGTGTGCGCAATCTCGCGGTGTCGGAAGCCGCGGCGCCCTTCGGCCTCTACTACGCGCCCGACCCTTCCTCGCAGATCGCCTGCACGATAGGCGGCAACGTTTCGGAGAATTCGGGCGGCGTGCATTGCCTCAAGTACGGCCTCACCGTGCATAACGTGCTGCGCGTGCGCGCGGTGACGATGGAGGGCGAGGTCGTCGAATTCGGCTCGCTCGCGCCCGACGCGCCCGGCCTCGATCTGCTCGCGGTGATGATCGGCAGCGAGGGCATGTTCGCCATCGTGACCGAAGTCACCGTGAAGCTGATTCCGCGCCCGCAAACGGCGCAGGTGATCATGGCGAGTTTCGACGACGTGGTGAAGGGCGGCGACGCCGTGGCGGGCATCATCGCCTCGGGCATCATCCCGGCGGGCCTCGAAATGATGGACAAGCCGGCCACCCGCGCCGTGGAAGAGTTCGTGAACGCGGGCTACGACCTCGACGCCGCCGCGATCCTGCTGTGCGAAGCCGACGGCACGCCCGAGGAAGTGGCCGACGAGATCGCGCGTACGACCGTAGTGCTGCGCGAGCATGGCGCGACGCGCATCCAGATTTCGCGCACCGAGGAAGAACGCCTGCGCTTCTGGTCGGGCCGCAAAAACGCGTTTCCGGCGGCGGGCCGCATCTCGCCCGACTACTACTGCATGGACGGCACCGTGCCGCGCCGCGCGATCGGGCCGCTGCTCGCGCGCATCCACGAGATGGAAAAGCAGTATGGATTGCGCTGCATCAATGTTTTCCATGCGGGCGACGGCAACATGCACCCGCTCATTCTCTTCAACGGCAACGACCTCGACGAGTGGCATCGCGCCGAGGCCTTCGGCTCGGACATTCTCGAAACCTGCGTCGAGCTGGGCGGCACGGTCACGGGCGAGCATGGCGTGGGCATCGAGAAGATCAATTCGATGTGCGTGCAGTTCTCGCCCGAGGAGCGCGACGCGTTTCACGCGGTGAAGCACGCGTTCGACCCGGCCGGGCTGCTCAACCCCGACAAGGGCATTCCCACGCGCGCGCGCTGCGCCGAGTACGGGCGCATGCACGTGCGCGGGAATCTGTTGCCGCACCCCGAGTTGCCGCGCTTCTGACAGACGGACTAACAGAGGCACCAACAGACGCACAAGCACGCGCCAGCCACCGCGCCGCTTATGCGTTTCGCGTGACCCGCATGCGGGTCCGCTCCGGGTTGTCAGGCGAGGTTCGCTCAGTACAATCGAACGAACCATATAACGAACGAGCGCGACCATCACGACATGGAAGAGGACGACATCGTCTCGGACTGGTCCGAACGCATCCGCACCGCGAGCGCCGAAGGCCGCGCGCTGCGCATTCGCGGCGGGGGCACCAAGGACTGGTACGGCCAGACGCTCGAAGGCGAGATTCTCGACACGCGCGCCCACCGCGGCATCATTGCCTATGACCCGGCCGAACTCGTGATCACGGCGCGCGTCGGCACGCCGCTCGCGGAAATCGAGACAGCGCTCGCGGCGCACGGCCAGATGCTCGCCTTCGAGCCGCCGCATTTCGGCGCCCAGGCGACGCTCGGCGGTTGCATCGCGGCAGGCATTGCCGGGCCGCGGCGCGCGAGCGCCGGGGCGCCGCGCGACTTCGTCCTGGGCGCGGTGCTCATGAACGGCCACGGCCAGGTGCTGCATTTCGGCGGCCAGGTCGTGAAGAACGTGGCGGGCTACGACGTCTCGCGGCTCATGGCGGGATCGCTCGGCACGCTCGGCCTGTTGCTGGAGCTCTCCGTGAAGGTGCTGCCCGTGCCGCAGGCCGAAACCACGCTCAAGTTCGACATGAACGGCACCGACGCCGTGCGCAAGCTCAACGAATGGGGCGGCCACCCGCTGCCGATGACGGCGAGCGCCTGGCGCAACGGCACGCTCGCGGTGCGGCTTGCGGGCGCGGAAGCGGCCGTGAAAACGGCGCGCTCGAGCCTGGGCGGCGAAGTGGTGGACGCCGTGGAAGCCGAGCGCTTCTGGGCAAGCCTGCGCGAGCAGACCGATCCGTTCTTCGCCTCGATCGCACCGAACGCGGCGCTGTGGCGGCTCGCATTGCCGTCCATCGCCGAGCCCCTGCAACTGCCCGGCGCACAGCTCATGGAATGGGGCGGCGCGCAGCGCTGGTGGATCACCGAAACCGACGCGCAAACGGTGCGCATCAGCGCGAAGCAGGCGGGCGGCCACGCCACGATATTTCGCACCGGGCGCGACTACGACCGCAGCGCGGGCGTGTTCACGCCCTTGCCCGCGCCGCTCATGAAGATTCATCGCGGCCTGAAAGCCGCGTTCGACCCGGCCCGCATCTTTAATCGCGGCCGGCTGTATTCCGACTTCTGACGACACCGACACGCGGCGATGCAGACGAACCTCGCGGACTTCATTCGCAACACTCCCGACGGCGACGAAGCCGACGCGATCCTGCGCAAGTGCGTGCATTGCGGCTTCTGCACCGCGACCTGCCCGACCTATCAACTGCTTGGCGACGAGCTGGATGGCCCGCGCGGGCGCATCTACCTCATGAAGCAGATGGTGGAAGGCGCGCCGGTCACGAAGAGCACGCTCATGCATCTGGACCGCTGCCTCACGTGCCGCAGTTGCGAGACCACCTGCCCTTCGGGCGTGCAGTACGGGCGCCTCGTGGAGTTGGGCCGCAAGCACGCCGAGCACATGGTGGAGCGGCCGCTGCGCCAGCGCTTCATGCGCCGCCTGCTCGCGGGCCTGTTGCCGCGCCGTGCGCTTTTCACGCCCGCCATGCGCCTCGGGCAGCAGGTGCGCCCGCTCCTGCCCAAGCGCCTGCGCGACAAGGTGCCGGTGCGCCAGCGCCCGCTCGCGTGGCCCACGGCGACGCACGCGCGCAAGATGCTGATGCTGCAAGGCTGCGTGCAGCCTTCGATGATGCCCAACATCAACATCGCCACTGCGCGCGTGCTGGACGCGCTCGGCATCGAAACGATCGTGGCGCCGCAGTCGGGCTGCTGCGGGGCGATCCGCCTGCACATGGGTTACGCCGACGACGCGCTCGCCGACGTGCGCGCGAACATCGACGCCTGGTGGCCCTACATCGAGCAAGGCGTGGAAGCGATCGTGATGAACGCCTCGGGCTGCGGCGCGACGGTGAAGGAATACGCGCACCTGCTGCGCGACGATCCGGCCTACGTGGAAAAAGCGCGCCGCGTGGTCGAACTCACGCGCGATCTTTCCGAATTGCTGCCCGCATTCGAGGAGCAACTCGTCGCGACCACGCGGCGGCGCGGCATCAAGACGGTGGCATGGCACCCGCCGTGCACGCTTCAACACGGCCAGCAGTTGCGCGGCGGCGTGGAGAAGCTGCTCACGGCGCTCGGCCTCGACGTGCGGCTGCCCGCTGACAGCCATCTTTGCTGCGGCTCGGCGGGCACCTACTCGATCATGCAGCCGCGCCTTTCCTATGCGCTGCGCAACCAGAAGGTGGACCGGCTCCAGGCCCTGGAGCCGCAACTGATCGTTTCGGCCAACATAGGCTGCATCACGCACCTGCAAAGCGGCACGGCAATTCCGGTCACGCACTGGATTGAACTGGTCGAACATATGCTGGCGGCGAATTAGGCAGGGCTGAGGGCAACCGGGCGACTGAGCGCATCGGGGACGGAACCAGCGTAACGAGGCGCCGCCCACGCAAACAGTCGGCCAAATGGCGTAGGAAGGGTCCTACGCTTTCTGGCCAGTTTTTCGCGCCTTGCGCAGTCCGTATAATGGCCGTCGTTCTGATCGTTTTGGATCCAAAACCGGCGTGCACCCGTGAGCGCGCCGGCCTCAAGCACGATGACCGATCTCTCCCACAATCTCGAAGCCGTCCGCGAGCGCATCGCCGCCGCCGCCCGTAACGCCGGCCGCGACCCGCAAAGCGTGGAGTTGCTCGCGGTTTCGAAAACGTTTCCCGCGCAGGACGTGCGCGCCGCCCACGCCGCCGGCCAGCGCGCGTTCGGCGAAAACTACGTGCAGGAAAGCGTGGACAAGATCGAGGCGCTCGCCGACCTGCGTGCAGGTCTCGAATGGCATTTCATCGGGCCGCTCCAATCGAACAAGACACGCCCCGTGGCCGAGCGTTTCGACTGGGTCCATTCAGTCGATCGTCTGAAGATTGCCGAACGCCTGTCGGCGCAGCGTCCGGCCGGCATGGCGCCGCTCAACGTCTGCCTGCAAGTCAACGTGAGCGGCGAAGCCAGCAAGAGCGGCGTCACCCCGCAAGAAGCGCAGCAGGTCGCGAGGCAGATCGCGGCCCTGCCCAACCTGCGCCTGCGCGGGCTCATGTCGATCCCAGAGCCGGAAACCTCGCTCGAGGCGCAACGCGCGCCGCACCGCCAGTTGCGCGAGCTGTTCGACGCGCTCTGCGCAGAAGGCCTCGCGCTCGACACGCTCTCCATGGGCATGTCGGCCGACCTAGAAGCCGCGGTGCTGGAAGGCGCGACGATCGTGCGCGTCGGCACCGCGATCTTCGGCGCGCGCGACTACTCTCACTGATTCACTGACCGATTCCATCACCATGAAAATTGCCTTCATCGGCGGCGGCAACATGGCCGCCGCACTCATCGGCGGCCTGATCCGCAAGGGCGTTCCCGCCGACAACCTCTACGCGATCGATCCGAACGAGGACGCCCGCAAGCGCAGCGCCGAGCAGTTCGGCGTGCGCACCGGCGCCGCCGCGGACGCCGCACTCGCCGCGTACGACGCGGTGCTGATCGCCGTGAAGCCGCAAATCGCCAAGGCCGTGGCCGAAGGCATCGCGCCGCACCTGGGCGCGCATCAGGTCGTCATCAGCATCATGGCCGGCATTCGCATCGACGACTTGTCGCGCTGGCTGAACGGCCATGCGCGCGTCGTGCGCACGATGCCGAATACCCCCGCGCTGATCGGCATGGGCGCAACTGGCCTCGTCGCAAGCAGCGGCGTGGACGCGGCGGGCCGCCAGCTCGCCTCGGACGTGCTCGGCGCCGTCGGTCAAACCGTCTGGTTCGACGACGAAGCGAAGATCGACGCGGTCACGGGCATTTCGGGCAGCGGCCCGGCCTACGTGTTCTATTTCATCGAAGCGCTGGAAGAAGCGGCGCGCCAGCTCGGCATGGACGAGCAGCAAGGCCGCGCGCTCGCCATCGCCACGTTCACGGGTGCCGCGCAGCTCGCGCTGCAATCGGACGAGCCGCCCGCCGTGCTGCGCGAGCGCGTGACGTCGAAGGGCGGCACCACCGCCGCCGCGCTGGCGTCGTTCGACGCCTCGGGCGTGAAAGCCGCCATCGTCAAGGGCGTGCTCGCGGCCGATGCGCGCGCGAAGGAAATGGGCGAAGAGTTCGGCAAGCAGTAAGCCAACAGGTCCCGAATAAAAAAAGCGCCGGGTGTGTCATGCACACCCGGCGCTTTTTCATATGAAGTCGATGCGGCTTTAGAGCCCCGCGACGGCGTAATGCGCCGCGATCCCCACGAACAGCACGCCGCCCAGCCAGTTGTTGTGGCGGAACGCCGCGAAGCACGGCATGCGCTCGCGGTCTTTGATCAGCGTGTAGTGGTAAATCGCGCAGCCCACGGCCGCCGCCCAACCGAGCCAGTAGAGCCAGCCGAAGCCCAGCGCCAGGCCCACCCACACGTAAATGCCGAGCGTGACCGCATAGCAGAGCATGATCGCGAACACGTCGAAGCGGCCGAAGGTGAGCGCCGAGGTGCGAATGCCGATCTTGATGTCGTCGTCGCGATCGACCATCGCGTATTCGGTGTCGTAGGCTACGGACCAGAACACGTTCGCGGCCAGCATAATCCATGCGAGCGTCGGCACGTGGTCCTGCACGGCGGCGAACGCCATGGGAATGCCGAAGCCGAACGCGATGCCCAGATACGCCTGCGGAATCGCGAAAAAGCGCTTCGTGAACGGATACGAGGCCGCCACGAACAGCGCCACGACCGAAAGCTGCTTGGTGAGCCCGTTCAGCGGCAAGATGAGCAGGAACGACACGAGCGCGAGCCCCGCCGCAATCGCCACGGCCTCCCACGCCCGGATACGGCCCGACGTGATCGGACGCTCGGCCGTGCGCTTCACATGGCGGTCGAAGTCGCGGTCGGCGTAATCGTTGATCGCGCAGCCCGCCGAGCGCATCAGCACCGTGCCGATGGTGAAAATGACCAGCAGCGAGACCGGGGGATGGCCGTCGGAGGCGATCCACAGCGCGTTGAGCGTCGGCCACAGCAGCAGCAGGCTGCCGATCGGCTTGTCCATGCGGACGAGCCGCAAATAGAGCGGGAGTCGGGCGAACATGATCGGGGCGGGAAAAGCAATGCCGCTATTGTAGGCCAGGGCGCGGGCGCTTCGCCGCGAGCCGCGCCCGCGTCCGCGCAAAAACGCAGGCCCGCCGGGCATCCGGCGGGCCTGCGTCGCAAACTCGTCGCAACTCGTCGCAATCAGTGAGCGGCGCCTGCGCGCCGCGTGCGGATCAAGCGAGTAGCGAGCGCAGCATCCACGCGGTCTTTTCGTGCGTCTGCATGCGTTGCGTGAGCAGGTCGGCGGTCGGCTCGTCGTTGGCGGCTTCGGTTGCCGGGAAGATCGCGCGCGCCGTGCGCACCACGGCTTCCTGACCTTCCACGAGCTGGCGGATCATGTCTTCCGCCGCGGGCACGCCGTCGGCTTCCGGAATCGACGAGAGCTTCGCGAACTCCTTGTAGCTGCCCGGTGCGTGCACGCCCAGCGCGCGAATGCGCTCGGCGATCGCGTCGACGGCAAGCGCGAGTTCGTTGTACTGCCCCTCGAACATCAGGTGGAGCGTGTTGAACATCGGCCCCGTGACGTTCCAGTGGAAGTTGTGCGTCTTCAGATACAGCGTGTAGGTGTCCGCGAGCAGGCGCGAGAGGCCGTCCGCGATCTTCTTGCGATCCTTGTCGCTGATGCCGATATTCACATGCTGTATGGTTGCTTTTTTGGCCATGACGACTCCTTGTGTAGCAATGAGACTACGCGTGCGTGTCGATGCGCTGCCGTCGCGCACTCGCCTCACAGGCGCCGCGCGAGAGCTCGATCGGCTGCCAGTGTAGCCTGGAAATATCGAAAAACCGGCTCATCCGGCCCTACTGTCCGGGTCGAGCCGCGTCGATGTCCGGGCGCCTGGCGCAAAGTGCGCGAGACTCAGTGACCCGCCAGATGCGCGAGGACTTGCGAGGCGATCGCGACGAAACCGCTCGCGAGAATCGCGAAGCTCACCACGCGGCGCACGATCTGCGTGCCTTCGGCGCGTGTTTGTGCCATCGCGGCGGCTGCGCCGGAGCCCAGGGTCTTGCGGGTCATCGTCATCGTTCGGGTCATGATCGTGCTCCTTTGACGTCACGGTTCCTGCTCATTGCGGGGCGGCTCGCAGGTACAACGATGCGACAACGAGCCACGCCCCGTTTCCTTACTTCGCCTGCTCCGCAAGCTTCGCGATCGCGTCGATCACGCCTTGCGCATACGCCGGATCGGCGCGGCGGAAGTGCTCGATCTGACGCTCGACGATCTCCTGCGGCACGCCGTCGATATGCCGCGCGATGTTCGCGAAGAGCCGCTCGCGCTGGCCCGCGTCGAACAACCGGAACAGCGCGCCCGGCTGGCTGTAGTAATCGTCGTCCTCGCGGTGATCGTAGTGATCGACCGCACCCGCCGCGAGCGGAGGCTCGCCCGCCTGCGGACGCTGTGCGAAGTCGCCGAAGCGGCTCGGCTCGTAGTTCACGGTGCCGCCCAGGTTGCCGTCGGTGCGCATCGCGCCGTCACGGTGATACGAGTGGAACGGGCAGCGCGGCGCGTTCACCGGAATCTGGTGATGGTTGATGCCGAGGCGATAACGCTGCGTGTCGCCATACGAGAACAAGCGGCCCTGCAACAGGCGGTCCGGCGAGAAGCCAATGCCCGGCACCACGTTCGCGGGCGAGAAGGCGGCCTGCTCGACATCGGCGAAATAGTTCTGCGGATTGCGGTTCAGCTCGATCGTGCCCACGTCGATCAACGGGTAATCCTTGTGCGGCCACACCTTCGTGATGTCGAACGGGTTGTACGGCACCTTCGCGGCGTCGGCCTCGGGCATCACCTGAATGCGGAAATGCCACTTCGGGAAATTACCCTTCTCGATCTCGCTGAAGAGGTCGCGCTGTGCCGATTCGCGGTCCTGAGCAATCACCTGCGCCGCTTCGGCGTCGCTGTAGTTCTCCACGCCCTGCGCCGACTTGAAGTGAAACTTCACGTAAAAGCGCTCGTTGTTCGCGTTGATGAACGAGAACGTGTGCGAGCCGAAGCCGTGCTGCTGGCGATAGTTCTTCGGAATGCCGCGATCGCTCATCAGAATCGTCACCTGATGCAGCGACTCGGGGTGCCGCGCCCAGAAGTCCCACGCCGCCACGTTGCTGCGCATGTTCGTGCGCGGATCGCGCTTTTGCGTGTGGATGAAGTCCGGGAACTTGAGCGGGTCGCGAATGAAGAACACCGGCGTGTTGTTGCCGACGATGTCCCAGTTGCCCTCTTCCGTGTAGAACTTGATCGAGAAGCCGCGCACGTCGCGTTCGGCGTCGGCCGCGCCGCGCTCGCCCGCCACGGTCGAGAAGCGGATGAAGAGCGGCGTTTCCTTGCCGGCTTCGCCGAACACTTTGGCCTTGGTGAAGCGCGAGATGTCGTGCGTGACCTTGAGCGTGCCGAACGCGCCCGAGCCCTTGGCGTGCACGCGGCGCTCGGGAATCACTTCGCGGTCGAAGTGAGCGAGCTTTTCGAGCAGCCACACGTCTTGCAGCATGACGGGACCGCGCGGACCGGCGGTGAGCGAGTTCTGGTTGTCGACGACGGGCGCGCCTGCGGCCGAGGTGAGGGTGCGGTCGGTCATGTGCTGGATTCCTTGTCTGCTTGTGAGTTCTGGCATGCGGTGAAACGAGGCGAAGCGGCGATGGCCGTCAGGCGGACAGCGCGCGATCGACCAGCAGCGAGAACGCTACGGTGCGAAGGCCTGAAGCGGCGCTTGCGTTTGCCTTGGGTGCAGTGAGTGCGGCGGGTGCTGCCGTGGTCGGGACGTTGGTTTGCATCGCTTCCTCCATCGGGTATCGGTTGTGATCCGTTGGAGAGACTTTAACTCACGCTATCTATTTCGATAATTTGATTTACTCAATCTATCGAATAGGCGCAAGTTATTAGGGACGCAAGCTAAATCGGAGGGAATGGCGCGCAGCCGGATGCCGCGCGTGAAGCAAGGCTCGCGCCGCGCACCCTGTAGGCGCGCGGCGCCGTGAACATCAGACCACCTCGGCGGCGGCTTCGATCTTCTTGACGCCTGGGAGCTCGCAGGCGTGAATGGCATCGACGATTGCCTCGATCGCCGGCAGGCGCGTGAAGCTCTTGCGCCACGCGAGCACCACGCGGCGGTCCGGCACCGGCTCGTCGAACGGCACATACGAGAGCAGGCCGGAATCGACACCGCCCGCGTGTGGCTTCACTTCCGTGACCGACATGCGCGGCAGCACGGTAATGCCCACGCCGCTCGCGACCATATGGCGGATCGTTTCCAGCGACGAGCCTTCGAAGGTCTTCTGGATGCCGTCCGCGTTCTGCGAGAAGCGCATCAGCTCCGGGCACACGCCCAGCACATGGTCGCGGAAGCAGTGGCCGCTGCCGAGCAGCAGCATGGTTTCCTGCTTGAGATCGTCCGGGTCGATCTTCTCGCGCTGCTCCCAGGCATGGCCCGAGGGCAGCGCCACGACGAACGGCTCGTCGTAGAGCGGCCGCAGCGTGAGGCCGGTTTCCGGGAACGGCAGCGCCATGATGGCCACGTCGATCTCGCCCTGCTTGAGCAGCTCGATGAGCTTGAGCGTGTAGTTCTCTTGCAGCATGAGCGGCATTTGCGGCACGCGCTTGATCATCTGCTTGACGAGCGTGGGCAGCAGGTACGGTCCGATCGTATAGATCACGCCGAGGCGCAGCGGCCCCACCAGCGGATCCTTGCCTTGCTTGGCGATTTCCTTGATCGCGAGCGTCTGCTCGAGCACGCGCTGCGCCTGCGTCACGATCTGCTCACCGATGGGCGTCACGCTCACTTCGCTCGTGCCGCGTTCGAAAATCTGTACGTTCAGTTCGTCTTCGAGCTTCTTGATGGCGACCGAAAGCGTCGGCTGGCTCACGAAGCAGGCTTCCGCGGCCCGTCCGAAGTGGCGCTCGCGGGCTACCGCGACAATGTATTTCAGTTCAGTGAGCGTCATTGGGGGACCAATCAGGAAAGGTGAATCAATAGTTTGTAGTTATACACCTATGGCGGCGATTCGCCAATAATCAACACCCCCATGCGGGGCGCGATCATCGTAAAGGGTCAGACGGCGTGGGCATGCGCAGGTTCCGCGCAATGATCCATTACGCTTTTGTCCATTACGCTTTCAGATATTGTTCGCGCGCGCCCAGCCAGCGGTTCAGGTGCTGCGTGACGACGTGCGGGAATGCCTGCAACAGGCGCTCGGCCGCGCCGCGCGCGGGCTCGATGAGCCAGGCGTCGTTTTCGAGGCTCGCAAAACGCAGCATGGCCGCGCCCGACTGGCGCGCGCCGAGGAATTCGCCGGGGCCGCGAATTTCGAGGTCCTTGCGGGCGATCTCGAAGCCGTCCGTGGTCTCGCGCATGGTTTGCAGCCGCGCGCGGCCCGTGAGCGACAACGGCCCCGTGTAGAGCAGCACACACACCGAAGCTGCGCTGCCCCGCCCCACGCGACCGCGCAGCTGGTGCAACTGCGCGAGGCCGAAGCGCTCGGCATGCTCGATCACCATGAGCGAGGCGTTGGGCACGTCCACGCCCACTTCGATCACCGTCGTCGCCACGAGCAACTGCACGTCGTTGCGGGAGAACGCATCCATCACGGCGGCCTTGTCCGTGGACGCGAGACGCCCGTGCACGAGGCCCACGGTCAGTTCGGGCAGCGCGGCCACGAGGGTTTCGTAAGTCTCTACCGCCGTTTGCAGTTGCAGCGTCTCGCTTTCTTCGATCAGCGGACAGACCCAGTACACCTGACGGCCCGTGAGCGCCGCCGCGCGCACGCGCGCGATCACTTCCTCGCGGCGCGCGTCGGACACGAGCTTCGTGAGGATCGGCGTGCGGCCGGGCGGCAACTCGTCGATGGTGGAAACGTCGAGGTCCGCGTAGTAGGTCATGGCGAGCGTGCGCGGAATGGGCGTGGCCGACATCATCAGTTGATGCGGCTGGAACTCGCGGTGCGCCTCGTCGGCCGACTTCGCGTTCTGCGCCTTCGCGCGCAAGGCAAGCCGCTGCTCTACGCCGAAGCGATGCTGTTCGTCGACGATCACGAGGCCAAGGCGCGCGAATTCCACGGCCTCCTGAATGATCGCGTGCGTGCCGATCACGAGCTGCGCCGTGCCGAGCGCCGCGGCTTCGAGCGCCGCGCGCTTTTCCTTCGCCTTGAGGCTGCCCGCGAGCCACGCCACCTGCACGCCGAGCGGTTCGAGCCAGCCGCGCAGCTTGCGCGCGTGCTGCTCCGCGAGAATTTCGGTGGGCGCCATGAGCGCGGCCTGGTAGCCCGCGTCGATCGCCTGCGCGGCCGCGAGCGCCGCCACCACGGTCTTGCCGCTGCCCACGTCGCCTTGCAGCAGGCGCTGCATCGGGTGCGGCTGTTCGAGGTCGTGGGCGATCTCCGCCACCACGCGCTCCTGCGCGCTCGTCAACGTGAACGGCAGTGCGCCGCGCAGACGCGCGAGCAGCGTGGAGGCTTGCGCGCGGCCCGCGACATGGCGCGCCATCGCGGGCGCGGCGCGCGTGCGGCGCTCCTCGTGCGCGCGCTTGAGCGACAGTTGCTGCGCGAGCAGTTCGTCGAACTTGATGCGCGTCCAGGCCGGGTGCGTGCCGTCGATGAACTCATGCTCGTCGGCATCGATGGGCGGGTGGTGCAGCGTCTTCACCGCGTCGATCAGCGGCGGCAGGTTCAGCGCTTGCGTGAACTCGCGCGCCACCGCTTCGGGCAGCAGCTCGGGCAAATGCGCGCGGGAGAGCGCGTTCTCGATCGCCTTGCGCAGATACGCCTGGCTCACGCCCGCCGTGGACGGATACACGGGCGTGAGCGCCTGCGGCAGCGGCGTGTCGCCCTCCACGACCTTCACGGCCGGGTGCACCATCTCCATGCCGAAGAAGCCGCCGCGCACGTCGCCGCGCACGCGCAGCCGCTTGCCGATCGCCATCTGCGCGACCTGCGAGCCGTAGAAGTTCAGGAAGCGCAGGTGCAGTTCGTCGCCGTTGTGGTCCTGGAGCTTCACGACCAGTTGCCGGCGCGGGCGGTAGGCGATCTCGTTGTCGAACACCACGCCTTCGGTTTGCGCGATGCCGCCCGGCAGCAACTCGCCGATGGGCGTGAGCGTGGTTTCGTCCTCGTAGCGCATCGGCAGATGCAGCACGAGGTCGATGTCGCTGTGCAGGCCGAGTTTGGCGAGGCGGTCGGCGGTTTTGGCGAGCTTGGGCTTGTCTTTGGCGGCGGCTTTTTCCGCGGCCTTTTCAGCGGATTTCGCAGCGGATTTCGCAGCGGATTTCGCAGCGGATTTCGCCGGTGACTTTTTTGCGGCGCGTTTGCGCGCGGGCAGCGCGGCGCCTTGCGCCGCCTCCGGTTGCCGCGCCGGGGCGCCGTCTTCGGGCGTGCGCGCGTCGTCGTGCGCTTCGCTCTCGGAATCGGCTTCGGACATCAATCGGCTAACGGACGGGGGCATGGGCTGCTTCGCAAGTACAATATCGGCTTTCCGGCATGGCGCGGCGCGTGCAGCGCGACGGCCCTGGCCATCGGGCACATCGCGCATGTCACGCATGTCGCACACGCGCATGTCCCGCAATCATAGCCGCTCATCACGCGTGGGCGGCCATCGCAGCCGCTTTTTGGGGCGCAACCGCTTGGCGGTTCGGCCCCGCAAAGCCGCCGCGCGCCGGGCCTCCGGCGCATTTCCGTTATTTCAGGCCGTATGTTCAAGCTTTCCGATTTCGATTTCGACCTCCCCGAGGCACTGATCGCGCAAACCGCCCTGCCCGAGCGCAGCGCGAGCCGACTGCTGGAGGTCGACAACGCCGCGCCGTTGCCCGGCGAACCCGCGCGTCTCACCGACCGCCGCTTTTCCGACCTGCCCGCGTGCCTCGCGCCGGGCGACCTGCTCGTCTTCAACGATACCAAGGTGCTGAAGGCGCGTTTCTTCGGCCAGAAGGCCAGCGGCGGCAAGATCGAGGTGCTGGTGGAGCGCCTGACCGGCGCGCGCACGGCGCTCGCGCAGATCCGCGCGAGCAAGAGCCCCGGCCCCGGCACGGTGCTGCGCCTGGCCGACGCGTTCGACGTGACGGTCGGCGAGCGCGTCGATCAGTTCTACACACTGCATTTCCCCGACGACTGCCTCACGCTCATCGAGCAATACGGTCGCCTGCCGCTGCCGCCCTACATCACGCACGACGCCGACGCGAGCGACGAAACGCGCTACCAGACGGTGTTCGCGCAGAATCCGGGCGCGGTGGCCGCGCCCACGGCGGGCCTGCACTTCGACGACGCTCTGCTCGCGCAACTCGACGCACAAGGCGTGGAGCGCGCCACGCTCACGCTGCACGTGGGCGCGGGCACGTTCCAGCCCGTGCGCGTGGAGAATATCGCCGAGCACAAGATGCACAGCGAGTGGTATCAACTGCCGCAGTCGCTCGTCGACAAGATCGCGGCCACGCGTGCGCGCGGCGGCCGGGTGATCGCGGTGGGCACGACCTCGATGCGCGCGCTCGAAGCCGCCGCGCGCGACGCCGCGAACGAAAACCGCGAACTCGCGGCAACCCAGGCGGAAACCGATATTTTCATCACGCCGGGCTACCGGTTCCGCGTGGTGGACCGGCTCGTGACGAACTTCCACCTGCCGAAGTCGACGCTCTTGATGCTGGTTTCGGCGTTCGCGGGCATCGAAACGATCCGTGCGGCGTATCGTCACGCCATTGCCGAGCGGTATCGATTCTTCAGCTACGGCGACGCCATGCTGCTCACGAAAACCGACGACGCGCTCAACAAGTAACACGCACGTTTCCCAGGCCCTCGCGCGACACGAAAAAACGCGCGACGGCGAATCACCATTTGCGCCGGACTGTTTTCCGGTAGCACAGGAGTCCATGCATGACCGACGGTCATCAAAACAACGCACGCGCCGAACACGGCACTTATCTGGGCGAACGCCCGCAAAACGGCCTCAAATTCGAACTGCTCGGCACCGACGGCCTCGCGCGGCGCGGGCGCGTCACGCTCAATCACGGCGTGGTCGAAACGCCCATCTTCATGCCCGTGGGCACCTACGGCACCGTGAAGGCCACGCAGCCGCGCGAGCTGGAAGAGATGAAGGCGCAGATCGTCCTCGGCAACACCTTCCACCTGTGGCTGCGCCCGGGTCTGGAAACGATCGAGGCGCACGGCGGCCTGCACCGCTTCATGGGCTGGAACCGGCCCATCCTCACGGATTCGGGCGGCTTCCAGGTGTTCTCGCTCGGCGACCTGCGCAAGATCTCCGAAGACGGCGTGCGCTTCGCCTCGCCCGTGAACGGCGACAAGCTGTTCCTCTCACCCGAAGTGTCGATGCAGATCCAGAAGGTGCTGAATTCGGACATCGTCATGCAGTTCGACGAATGCACGCCCTACGCGACCAACGGCGTGCCCACCACGCACAAGGAAGCCGCCGATTCCATGCGCATGTCGATGCGCTGGGCGCAGCGCTCGATCGACGAGTTCAACCGTCTCGGCAACCCGAACGCGTTGTTCGGCATCGTGCAGGGCGGCATGTTCGAGGACCTGCGCGACGAATCGCTCGCCGGCCTTTCGCAGATGCCGTTCCACGGCTACGCAATCGGCGGCCTTTCGGTGGGCGAGCCGAAGGAAGACATGATGCGCGTGCTCGAACACATCGCGCCGAAGCTGCCCGCCGACAAGCCGCACTACCTGATGGGCGTGGGCACGCCGGAAGACCTGGTGGCGGGCGTGGCCTCGGGCGTGGACATGTTCGACTGCGTGATGCCCACGCGCAACGCGCGCAACGGCTGGATCTTCACGCGCTTTGGCGACGTCAAGATCCGCAACGCCACGCACAAGAACTCGCTGCGCCCGCTCGACGAGCAGTGCGGCTGCTACACCTGCCGCAACTTCACGCGCGGCTACCTGCATCACCTGCACCGCGTGGGCGAAATTCTCGGCGCGCAGCTCAACACGATCCACAATCTGCACTACTACCTTGAGCTGATGAGCGAGATGCGCTCGGCGATCGAAACGAAGACGTTCGCGGCGTTCCGCCAGCGCTTTGCCGAGCAGCGCGCACGCGGCGTGGACTGAGAGGGCGTCTCACGACGGCGTGCCGCGTGCCCGACGCCAGATATTACAATAACCTTTCTCGACAATGACGCAGACCAGGCATTCGCTGCGCTCCGGCCACCTCGCTTTTCACGCACGCGCATGCAACGCGGGGGTGGGATTCGAGATAAACGCTTGATCGGAAAGCCTATTTTGCGTCATCGTCGTGGAGAATGCCGGTGGTAGAATACCCGGCTCGCTTTTTGTGATCGTAAAAACGGAGAGACCAACGTGTCGTTCATTTCCAATGCCTTCGCGCAAGGCAGTGCAGCAGGTGGTGCCGAATCGAGCCTCATGAGCTTCCTGCCGCTCATCCTGATGTTCGCCGTGCTGTACTTCATCATGATCCGTCCGCAGATGAAGCGTCAGAAAGAACATCGCAACATGCTCTCGGCCATGGCCAAGGGCGACGAAGTGATCACGAGCGGCGGCATCGTCGGCAAGGTGACCAAGGTCAGCGAAGCCTACGTGGGCGTCGAAATCGCCGACGGCACGGAAATCACCGTGCAGAAGTCGTCGGTCTCGACCATCCTGCCGAAGGGCACGATCAAGTCGCTGTAAGGCCTCGTAGAATCATCAGGGCCGTTGCCTTCGCACGAACGGCCTCGCGCATCCGGCCCGCCCTCGCAGCCACTGACCAGAAAACGTCAATGCAGGAACGCCCCGAAGGCTCAGCCGGACGCGCGCGCAACGCACAGGCCATCCCCCTCCCCCGTTGGGTCAACCAATGAACCGTTATCCCCTCTGGAAATATGTCGTGATGCTGGTGGCGCTCGTCATCGGCTTCGTGTACACATTGCCCAATTTCTTCGGCGAAGCGCCCGCCGTCCAGGTGTCGAGCGGCAAGGCGACCGTCAAGCTCGACTCGGGCACGCTCGCCCAGGTCGAAGCCGCGCTGGCCGCGAACAACATCAAGGCGACCGACCTCACGTTCGACAACTCGTCGATGAACGCGAACATCCGCGTGCGCGTCGCCGACACGGACACGCAGCTGCGCCTGAAAGACGCGCTCAACAAAGCGCTCAACGCCGACCTGAGCGACCCGCAGTACATCGTCGCGCTGAACCTGCAAAGCGCCTCGCCGCGCTGGCTCACGGGCCTGCACGCGCTGCCGATGTATCTCGGCCTCGACCTGCGCGGCGGCGTGCACTTCCTGCTCCAGGTCGATATGAACGGCGCGCTCAACAAGAAGCTCGATTCCGACGCTTCGGACGTGCGCACGCTCCTGCGTGACAAGAACATCCGCGACGGCGGCGTGAACCGCGTGAACCAGTCGGTGGTCGTGAATTTCGCCGACGCCGACGTGGCCGAGCAGGCGCGCAAGGTGCTCGCAAGCTCGGGCGGCATCACCGAATTGCAGTGGGCCTCGCAGAACAACCCCGAAGGCGGCGTACAGCTCATCGGCACGTTCACGCCGGCCGTGAAAACCTCGGTTCAGCAAGCCGCGCTCAAGCAGAACATCCAGACGCTGCATAACCGCGTGAACGAGCTTGGCGTGGCCGAGCCCGTGATCCAGCAGCAAGGCGACGACCGCATCGTGGTCGAGCTGCCGGGCGTGCAGGACACCGCGAAGGCGAAGGACATCATCGGCCGCACGGCAACGCTCGAAGCGCGCCTCGCCGACCCGATGGGCCTGCATCCGGACGTGAATGCGCCGGTGCCGCCGGGCGACGAGCTGTTCACCCAAGGCAACGCCGCGCCGGTGCTCCTGCGCAAGCAGGTGATCTTCACGGGCGACCGCATCATCGACGCCTCGGCCGGCTTTGACGAGCATCAGCGTCCGTCGGTCAACATCCGCCTCGACTCGGCGGGCGGACGCGCGGTGCGCGCCGTCTCGCGCGACAACATCGGCAAGCCGATGGCGATGGTGCTGTTCGAAAAGGGCAAGGGCGAAGTGCTGACGGTGGCGACCATCCAGTCGGAACTGGGCGACCGCTTCCAGATCACGGGCCAGCCCACGCCGCAGGCCGCCGCCGACCTCGCGCTGCTGCTGCGCGCCGGTTCGCTCGCCGCGCCGATGGACATCATCGAAGAACGCACAGTCGGGCCGAGCCTGGGCGCGGACAACATTCGCAAGGGTTTCGACTCGGTGATCTACGGCTTCGCCGCCATCGCCGTGTTCATGATCGCGTACTACATGCTATTCGGCGCGATCTCGATGATCGGCCTCTCGGTGAACCTGCTGCTGCTCGTGGCCGTGCTCTCGCTCATGCAGGCCACGCTCACGCTGCCCGGCATCGCGGCTATCGCGCTCGCGCTCGGTATGGCAATCGACGCGAACGTGCTCATCAACGAGCGCGTGCGCGAAGAACTGCGCCACGGCGCGCCGCCGCAACTGGCCATCCAGAACGGCTACGCGCACGCCTGGGCGACGATTCTCGACTCGAACGTGACCACGCTCATCGCCGGTCTCGCGCTGCTCGCGTTCGGTTCGGGCCCGGTGCGCGGCTTCGCGATCGTGCACTGTATCGGCATTCTCACGTCGATGTTCTCGGCCGTGTTCTTCTCGCGCGGTCTCGTGAATCTCTGGTACGGCGGCAAGAAGAAGCTCAAGTCGCTCGCAGTGGGCCAGGTGTGGCGTCCGGAACCCGAGGAAGCCGCACCGGCGCTCGCCGGCGCCGGCGCCGACGCCGGCACGGACACCGGCCGCGCCGTAACCGCCGCCACCACCGGCGGCAAGAAGCGCGAGGCGGCCAAGGAAGCCAAGGGCGCCGCGCGCGCCAAGCCGGTCGTGCGCCGCCGCGACGCCCAGGGTGGCACCGGCGGCTCGGGCAACAACACCGGCTCGTCCCGCTGATACGGAGTCAAGACCATGGAATTTTTCCGCATCCGCAAAGACATCCCGTTCATGAAGCACGCGTTGATCTTCAACGCGATCTCGTTCATTACCTTCATTGCGGCGGTGTTCTTCCTCTTCCACCGTGGCCTGCATCTGTCGATCGAGTTCACGGGCGGCACGGTCATCGAAGTGCAGTACCCGCAGGCGGTGCCGCTAGAGCCGCTGCGCGACTCGCTCACGAAGATCGGCTACGGCGACGCCCAGGTGCAGAACTTCGGCACCTCGCGCGACGTGCTGATCCGCCTGCCGCTCAAGCAAGGCCTCTCCTCGGCCCAGCAGAGCGACCAGGTGATGGCCACGCTCAAGGCGGCCGAACCACAGGTGCAGTTGCAGCGCGTGGAGTTCGTGGGCCCGCAGGTCGGCAAGGAACTCGCCACCGACGGCCTGATGGCGCTCGCCTGCGTGGTGGCGGGCATCATCATCTACCTGTCGTTCCGCTTCGAATGGAAGTACGCCGTGGCCGGCGTGATCGCGAACCTGCACGACGTCGTGATCATCCTGGGCTTCTTCGCGTTCTTCCAGTGGGAGTTCTCGCTCTCGGTGCTCGCGGCGGTGCTCGCGGTGCTCGGCTACTCGGTAAACGAATCGGTCGTTATCTTCGACCGGATTCGCGAGACCTTCCGGCGCGAGCGCAAGATGAGCGTGAGCGAAGTCATCAACCACGCGATCACGAGCACGATGTCGCGAACCATCATCACCCACGGTTGTACGGAAATGATGGTGCTCTCGATGTTCTTCTTCGGCGGCCCGACGCTGCACTACTTCGCGCTGGCGCTGACGGTGGGTATTCTCTTCGGCATCTACTCGTCGGTGTTCGTCGCGGCGGCGCTCGCGATGTGGCTCGGCGTGAAGCGCGAGGACCTCATCAAGGACAAGAAGGAAAAGTACGATCCGAACGATCCGAACGCGGGCGCGCAGGTGTAAGCGCTCCTGAACGAAAAAACCGGTTCACGCGAACCGGTTTTTTTTCGTCCGCGCCGAGCGGCCCGTGCTACTGCTTGATGCCTTCGGCCTGGATATGCAGCTTGGTCTTCATCTTGAAGCCGTACTTCTTGCCCATGTCCATGCCGAAGTCGTCGCGGTTGAATTCCGCCTCGGCCTCCACGCCGCACACCTCGCGCTTGAGCACCGGGTGCTGCACGCACTTGAACGACTCGATTTCGAGCTTGAGCGGCCGGGTCACGCCGTGCAGCGTGAGCTCGCCGATCACCTCCTTCGGCTTGTCGCCGTCGAAAACGATGCGCGTGCCCTTGTAGGTGGCGGTGGGAAATTGCGCGACGTTGAAGAACTCGTCGCTCACAAGATGCTTGTCGAGCTCGGGATTGCCGGTCTGCACGGAGGCCGGATCGATCGTCACGTCCACGGTGCCGGTTTTCGCCGCGCGATCCAGCGTGACGGTGCCCGTGGTCTTCGTGAACTTGCCGCGCCAGATGGAAAGGCCGCCGAAATGATCGGCCTCGAAGCTCGGAAAGGTGTGGTTCGGATCGAGCTGGTAAGTGTCGGCGGCGTGCGCCAGCTGGGCGGCAAACGTCACCGCGGCGGCTCCTGCGGCCATCAACGCGAACTTCGTCAAGGCGAACGTGTTCAAAGGCGGCTCCAGTCGAGGCAACGCAAAGGAACGGCGCCGCCGCGTGCGTTGCCCGCTACTTGTGCGCGACGACGATATGAAACTTGATCAGCACCTCGTCGGCCACCATCGAGGTGTCCTTCCACTCGCCCGTGCCGATGTCGAAGGCGAGGCGATGGATCGGCAGCGTGCCGTCGAAGGTTTGTGTCGCGCCTTGCTGCGTCAGCACGACGGGCACGGCCACCTTCTGCGTGCGCCCCTTGATTGTCAGGTTGCCGTCCACGCGGTACTGGTTCGGCGCGGTCGGCGCGATCGCGGTCGAGACGAAGGTGGCCTGCGGGAACGCCTTCGCGTCGAACCATTCGGGCCCGCGCACCGACTCATTGTAGGTCGCGTCGCCCAGATCGTAGCTGGTCATGTCCATCGTGATCCGAGCGGTGCCGGCGGCCGGCTTCGCCGGGTCGAAGTCGATCTGCGCGCCGAACTTCGTGAAACTGCCCTGCACCGCCACGCCCATCTGGCGCGAGACGGCGACAATCGTGCTCTTTGCCGCGTCGAGCTGCGCGTAGGCGCTCGCGCCCGCAAGCAACGCCGCGGCGCCGCCCGCCCAGAGCGCAAAGGCGCCCACGGCCGAGCGCCACCGCCAGGTCAGACCCCACCCCGTGAATGCATTCATGATCGTCTCGCGTTAATTGCGCAGTTGGATTTCACGCACTGGCCGCAGCCACGTTGCGCAGCGAGCCGGCCCCTATGCCCGAAAGATAATCCAATTTGCGTGACAACAAACATCTGGAGATACCGCGCACCGCCTGGGCGGGCTCGCGTACGTGAGCGGCGCAAACGTGGCACACTTCGCAGCCCGCTCGTTGCCGCGGGCGCGCGCCAGCCGGAGCTTGCCGGACCGTTTCGGTGCAGCGTCCGGCGCGTTTGGTAACATGGCGCGAGGCGTCGCCCGCACCCCGTGACATGCGCGCCGACGCCGCACGTCCTTTGTTCACGTCGTTTTGCGTCACCTGCCCGCATGGCCCAGGACAAACTGATCGCGTGTCACGATTGCGACGCGCTCTACCGAAAACCGCGGCTGCTCGGCCGCCAGACAGCGCGCTGCTCGCGCTGCGGCGCGACGCTCTACAGCAGCGCCGCGTCGCAGCTCGACCGCATCTGCGCCGTCACCGTCGCGGCGCTCGTCACCTTCCTCATCGCCCAGTCGTTTCCGATCATCGAACTCGATGCGAACGGCATCACCACGGAATCGAGCCTGTTCGGCGCGCTCGTCGTGCTGTGGCACGAGGACATGGAGATCATCGCGGTGATGGTGTTCTGCGCAACCATCCTCTTTCCGCTCACGGAGATGGTCGCGCTCCTGTACGTGCTGCTGCCGGTGAGGCGCGGCTATATCCCGCCAGGCTTCAATCTCGTGCTGCGCGCGATCCAGTTCGTGCGCCCCTGGGGCATGCTCGAAGTGTTCATGCTCGGCGTGCTCATCACGATCGTGAAGATGGTGAGCCTCGCGCGCGTGATTCCCGAAACCGCGCTGTTCGCCTTCGGCGCGCTCACGCTCATGTTCACCGTGGTCGTGACTTTCGATGCGCGCACGCTCTGGGACATCGCCGACGGCCTGCGCGACGCCGCCCGCGCGCCGCGCGAGGGCGGCGCGGGGCCGAACGGGCAGGCGGGCGGCGCCGGCGGTTCACCACATCGCGCGCCGGACGGCCCGCCATCGCCTCCATCGCCTCCGGCACCTTCGTCGCTTTCACCCTCCTCGCCCGCTCTGCCCGCCCCGTTGGCCGAGCCCGAGATTCGTGACCCCGCCGCGCCCGCGCCGGGACCGGCGAAGCCGCGCGGCGGCCCGCTCAACAAGGCGCCCCGATGAAATACCAGACCGCGAACGACGCCGGCTATATTTCCTGCCACGCCTGCGGCCACGTGCAACCGCACGTGCTGCCGCGCGCGGGCACGCACCAGCACTGTGATCGCTGCGGCTCGCCGCTGCACGAGCGCAACCCCGACAGCATCATGCGCACGTGGGCGCTGCTGATCGCCGCGGCCCTGCTCTACATTCCCGCCAACCTGCTGCCGGTCATGCACACGGCGTCGCTCGTCGGCGACGAGGACGACACCATCATGAGCGGCGTGGTCTACTTCTGGACCTCGGGCTCGTGGCCGCTCGCGATCATCGTGTTTATCGCGAGCATTCTCGTGCCGATGCTCAAGCTCTCGGTGCTCTCGCTTCTCACGTTCACCGCCCAGCGGCGCTCGACCTGGCGCCCCGTGGAACGCTCGAAACTCTACCGGCTCGTGGAGTTCATCGGCCGCTGGTCGATGCTTGACGTGTTCGTTGTCACGCTCACCGTCGCGCTGGTACGCTTCCAGTCGCTCGCCGTGATCACGGCGGGGCCCGGCGCCATCGCGTTCGGCTCGGTCGTGATCCTGACGATGATCGCGTCGATGCAGTTCGATCCTCGCTTGATCTGGGATCCCGTGGACGAAGACAAACACAAGCCTGCGCAACAATCTCAGGATCACCCTCATGAATAACCCGAAAGGACCGACCCCGCCCAACGGCGGCGGACCGCTCCCGCCCAACCTTCCCGAACCGGAGATCGTCAAGCCGAAGCGCTGGCTGCCTTCGCTCGTGTGGATCGTGCCGCTCATCGCCGCGCTGATCGGCGTGGCGCTCGTCGTGAAGTCGGTCGCCACGCGCGGCCCGACCATCACGATCAGCTTTTCGAGCGCCGAAGGGCTCGAACCGGGCAAGACCAAGGTCAAGTACAAGGACGTCGACATCGGCTCGGTGCGCGCGATCAAGCTCTCGCCCAACCTTTCGCACGTGATCGTCACGGTCGAGCTCACGAAGGACGCCGAACGATTCGCCGTGAAGGACAGCCGCTTCTGGGTCGTGCGCCCGCGCGTGGGCGCAAGCGGCGTTTCGGGCCTCACCACGCTGCTTTCGGGCTCGTATATCGGCGCGGACGCCGGCCGCGCGCAGGAATCGCAAAGCGATTTCGTCGGGCTGGAGGCGCCGCCCGCCGTGACCATCGACGAAAAAGGCCACCGCTACACGCTGCACAGCGCAACGCTCGGCTCGCTCGACATCGGCACGCCCATCTTCTTCCGGCGCATTCAGGTGGGCCAGGTCACGGGCTACTCGCTCGACAAGGACGGCACCGGCGTCACGGTGCAGGTGTTCGTGGGCGCGCCGTACGACCAGTACGTGGGCACCAACACGCGCTGGTGGCATGCGAGCGGCGTGAACGTGCAGCTCGATTCGAGCGGCATCAAGGTCAACACGCAGTCGCTCGCCACGGTCATCGTGGGCGGCCTCGCATTCCAGGCGCCTTCCGGACAACAGATGGGCCCGCAGGCGCCTGATAACGCCACCTTCGCGCTCGCCTCCGACGAGACCGATGCGATGCGCGAGCCGGACGGCGCGCCGCAACGCGTGGTGATGTACTTCAACCAGTCGTTGCGCGGGCTCTCCGTGGGCGCGCCGGTCGACTTCCGCGGCATCGTGCTCGGCCAGGTGACCGACATCGGCATCGAGTACGACCCGAAGGAGCACAACTTCCGCATGCCGGTGACAATGGATCTGTATCCGCTGCGCCTGTCGCGCCGCATCCGCGGCGAAGCGCCGGCGCCGCACACGCCGCAAAGCCAGGAGCTGCTCAAGCGCCTCGTCGCGCGCGGCCTGCGCGGCCAGTTGCGCACGGGCAACCTGATCACGGGCCAGCTCTACATCGCACTCGACATCTTCCCGAAGGCGAGCCAGGCGACGGTCGACTTCAGCCACGATCCGATGGAGCTGCCCACGGTGCCGAACTCGCTCGAAGAGTTGCAGCTTCAGGTGGCGGACATCGCGAAGAAGCTCGACAAGATTCCGTTCGACAAGATCGGCAACAACCTGAACGACTCGCTCAAGAGCGCCAACCAGCTGTTCGCGCAGGTGAACGACCAGCTCCTGCCGCAGATGCGCGGCACGCTCGACGAAGCGCAGAAGACCTTCAGCGCCGCGCAGGCCACGCTCCAGCAGGACTCGCCGCTACAGTCCGACGTGCATCAGGCGATGCAGGAGCTCACGCGCACGCTGCAATCGCTCAACGCGCTCTCCGACTATCTGGAGCGCCATCCCGAATCGCTGCTGCGCGGCAAACCAGGAGACAAGCCATGACGTTCCGACGCGTCCCCGCCCTTGCCACGCTCGGCGCCGTGGTCATGGCCGCCGCGCTGGCGGGTTGCGGCTCGCCCGCCAGCCGCTTCTACACGCTCAGCCCGACCGACGACGGCGCGCGCACGACGGCCGCCGCCGCGCCGAGCGCGGGCAACGCCCCGTGGCTGATCGCGCTGGCGCCTGTAGACGTCCCGCCGCAGGTCGCGAAATTGCAGCTCGTCGTGCAAACCGACGCGAGCCAGGTGCGCGTGCTGGAGCAGGAGCGCTGGGCCTCGCTGCCCGGCGACGAGATCCGCCGCGCGCTTTCGGGCGATCTCACGCAGCAGCTCGGCACCATCGACGTGTACGGCTCGCCGCATCCCGAAGGCGTGCCCGTGTACCGCGTGAGCGTGAACGTGCAGCGCTTCGAATCGTGGCCGGGCTCGCATGCGCTCATCGACGCCGTGTGGAGCGTGCGCGCGCTCGACACGCAAACCGTCCTGACCTGCCGCACCGTGCTCAATGAGCCCGTGGGCGACGGCTATGACGCGCTCGTGGTCGGCCATCGCCGCGCGGTCGCCGACCTCTCGCAGTCGATCGCGAGCGGCGTGCGCACGCTCGCGGCCGCGCCGCGCGTGAGCACGGCGACGAGCGGCGCGAAGTCCGCCGCGCACGCGAAGCCGGTCGCGCGCATTGCCTGCCCGCAGCCCGTGCCCGCCGCTGCCGCCCCCGTGCAGCAACCCTCACAACAGCCCGCCGGCGGCTGAGCCGCCCGTTTCGCCCAGGCGCGGCCGGCGGCGGTGCGTGGCGCGGCGCGGCAGCCCCCTGGGCTGCTTTCGCCCTCGGCCCGCCGCACCGGGCCGCCCGCCGCGCCGTCCTCACCCACGCCTCATGTTCCACTCCCTCAAGACGCTCTGGAAAAAATGGCGCGCGTCGCGCAACGCCGGACAGCAGCTCGACGCGCTGCTTGCGCTCGCCGACGCCGACGCGCCCTACGCCGAGCGCAGCGAATGGCTGATCGAACTCGCGCACTGGATCCACCGGCGCGGCCAGCTCGATCAGCCGGACTCCGGCGCGCAAGCCGACGCCCCGGCGCACCGCGCACCGCCCGAACATGCGCGCGTGCGCTACCTGCTGCACGTGCTCGATCGCAACCCAGCCTGGAAGGCCAACGTCGGCGCGATGCTGCGCAAGCTGCTGCGCGAGAGCGACAGCATTTCGCTGCTGTGCGACGCGGGCATGCCGGTGCATTCGGGTCTGCTCGGCGCGCTCGTGGGCCGCTTGCAGGCGCAGCTCATTCCGCCCGCGCCGAACCGGCGCGACCTCGCCGCGCTCGTCACGCTGATGTTCCCGGCAACGCTCGACCCCGAATGGATCGCCACGCTGCCGCCGGAACTGCTCGCGCGGCTCAAAGCGCTGGCCGCCGAACCGGTCGAAGCACCCGCGCCCGCCTCCACGCCGCAGCCCGGCGAGTTTTCGCTCGACCTGCTGACCGCGCTGCACAACCTCACCTGCCAGATCAGCTCCACGGGCCTTTCGCCGACGGTGCGCGGCCGCCTTTCGATCGACGACGCGCACGTGGCCGTCGAGCGCCTGCCGTTCTACCGCCTCACGCGCGCGATGCTCTCGGTGGAAAATGCGCGCGACGAGGGCGACGCCGCCCGTCTGCTGCACGAAGTGACGTGGCTGCGCCTCTTGCTCGACGACTGCCGCCGCGCCACCAACGACGTCTTCGCCCACCTCTACCGCAACGGCGTGCGCGTGGACACGGTGTTCCAGGTCGAGCGCATGCGCATGCGGATCGTGCGCGCGGAGCGCCTGCTCGACGCATGGATGGCCGCCGGCGACGCCCCGTTGCAGGCGCGCCTCGTGGCCGACCTCGTGAAAGCGAACCAGGAAAGCCAGAGCATCGCGCACCTGCTGCGCAGCAATTTCGCGCTGCTCTCGCGCAAGGTGGTCGAGCTTTCCGCCGACACGGGCGAGCACTACATCGCGCGCGACCGCGCCGAATACCTCGCGATGCTGCGCATGGCCGCGGGCGGCGGGCTCGTGACGGCGGTGACGGTGTATGTGAAGTTCGGCATCACGGGCGCCCATTTGCCGTCGATGATCGAGGGCGTGTTTGCGGGGTTCAACTACGCGCTGAGCTTCCTCGTCATGCACTTCTGCCACTTCTCGCTCGCGACCAAGCAGCCCGCGATGACCGCGCCCACCCTCGCGCGCGAGCTCGACGACGCGAAGGAACCGCCGGGCCGGGCGCGCTTCGCCTCGACCGTGGTGGCGCTCATGCGCACTCAGGCGGCGGCCGTGCTGGGCAATGTGCTGCTCGTGTTTCCGGCGTGCCTCGCCGTGCAATTGCTGTGCGGCTGGCTCTTTCACGCCGAGCTGATCTCGCCCGCCAAGGCGCACTCGACGCTGCAATCGTTCTCGCTCGCCGGGCCCACGCCGTTCTATGCCGCGCTGACCGGCGTGCTGCTGTGGCTCTCCAGCCTGTTCGCGGGATGGGCCGACAACTGGTTCGTGCTGCACCGCGTGGAGGACGCGCTCGCGTGGAACCGGCGGCTGCGCATGACGCTCGGCGTCGCGGGCGCGGCGCGCCTCGCGCGCTTTTGCCGCGTGAACGCGGCCGGCGTGTGGGGCAACGTCGTGCTCGGCATGATGCTCGGCATCGTGCCTGCCGTGGTTTCGGCTATCGCGTTCCATTACGAGGTGCGCCACGTGACGCTCTCGGCGGGCTCGATCGGCGTGGCGCTGGGCGTGCTCGGCCCCGGCGCGCTGCGCTCGGGCGAACTGTGGTGGGCCGTCGCGGGCGTCGCCAGCATGGCGGTGCTCAACGTCGCGGTGAGCTTCGCGCTCGCCCTACAGATGGCGCTGCGCTCGCGCGACCTGCGCCGCAAGGACGTGCGGCCGCTCATGCGCGTGGTCTGGCGGCGCATCGTGCGGCGCCCGATCGATCTCGTGTGGCCGATGCGAAAGGGAGTGGATTGAGATAGGTTAGTAGCAAATAAAGCGATAAAGCGGGAAATTGACTGACGATCCGTCTGAGCCAATGGGTTCCACTCAGGTTCCACTCCGTGACGGCGGCCGGCGTTTATCGCCCACTCGCCAGATGTGATTGCGCGCGCCCGTGCCACGGCACGGGTCGCCCGCGACACGGGTATCCGCCGCGAAGATCTCCGATGGTTCCGATAAGGCGCATGTGTTCAAGCCGCCCGCCGGATAAGCGCAGCGGGGTACGCCCTACCCCGAGCGCCGCAGCAACGACCACCCATCCCAGGCGCCCCGCGCAACCCGCGTACAATAGCGCCTTCCCCGCAGCGTCCCATCCTTCTTCATGTCTCTCGATTTCTTTGCTCCCTGCCCGCGCGGCCTCGAAGCCGCGCTCGCCGCCGAACTGGCCGAAACCGCGCAACGGCGCCTGCCGCCCGGCGCGCTCCAGGTCGGCGCCGAGGTGCCCGGCGGCGTGCACTTTCGCGGCAACTGGGCCGGCGGCATCGCCGCGAACCTGCATTCGCGCATCGCGAGCCGCGTGCTCCTGAAAATCGCCCAGCGCCCCTACCGCAGCGAGCAGGACATCTATGAGCTCGCGCGCGAACAGCGCTGGGACCAGTGGTTCACGCCGGACGAGACGCTGCGCGTCGATATCACTGCGATCAAGTCGCCGCTGCGCAGCCTCGAATTCGCCACGCTGCGCGTGAAGGACGGGATCTGCGACCGCATGCGCGACAAGGCGGGTGCGCGTCCGAGCATCGACACCGCGTATCCCGACGTGCGCGTCTTCGCCTTCCTCACCGCGAACGAGTGCACGCTTTATCTCGACACTTCGGGCGAGCCGCTCTTCAAGCGCGGCTGGCGTCTGGACAAGGGCGCGGCGCCGCTGCGCGAGAATCTCGCCGCGGGCATCCTGCGCCTCACGGGCTGGACGGCCGGCACGCCGCTCTATGACCCGATGTGCGGCAGCGGCACCTTCCTTGCGGAAGCCGCGCAGGTCGCGCAGGACATCGCGCCGGGGCTCGATCGCCGCTTCGGTTTCGAGTCGCTCAAGCAGGCCGACATGGCCGCGTGGCGCCACCTCAAGAGCGAGGCCAACACGGCGCGCAACGCCGCGCAGAGCAAGCCGCGCGATCTGCTGATTTTCGGTAGCGACATCTCCGATGTCATGCTGGAAAAGGCACGCGCGAACTTCAAGCGCGCGGGCTTCGGCAACGTGCCGCTCAAGCAGCTCGACGCACGCAACATGACGCCGCCCAGCGACGCGCCCGGCGTTCTGGTGGCGAATCCGCCGTATGGCGAGCGGATCGAGGTGCGCGGGCGCAATGCGCGCGGCGAGGCGCGCCCCACGGCGCGCGAGTTGCGCGGTGACGACGACGAAGGTTTTCGCCGTGCCAAGGACGAAGCGCCCGACGCCGAGTTCTTCCAGGCGCTCGGCGACGCGCTCAAGCAGCGCTTCACCGGCTGGCGCGCATTCGTCCTCACGTCCGACCGCAAGCTGCCGGGCCAGTTGCGCCTGCGTGAAGCCGCCAAGACGCCGCTCTACAACGGCGCGCTCGAATGCCGCCTGTTCCGCTTCGACCTGATCGCGGGCAGCGTGCGCCAGCGTCCCGCCAGCGGCGGCGCGAATCCCGCCGCCGGCAAGGACAACGGCAACGGCGACGCGAACTGACGTTCGCAAACGCGTGGCGGCGAGCAACGCTCTCGCCGCCACGCGCCCCTCAGCGCGGCGCTAAACCGCCAGCGGATACCCTTCGTACTCCGGAAACATCTTCGGCAGCGTGAACGCCGGCATCGAATAGCGCGAGAAGCAGCGCGAGGTCGAAGCCGGATGGATCAGGTGCAGGCAGCTCGCCTGCTTGTCGTCGGCGGCAAGCACCGTGCGGCCCGCCTCGACGATGCGGCGAATGAAGCTCTCGTCTTCGCACAAATCGACCTCGTCGAAGCGCGCCACGTCGAATAGCGCCTTGCGATACACGTACGAGAAGCCATAGAAGAGGATGAAGTCCGCGCCGATCTTCATCTTGTCGTGGAATTCGACCGTCGCAACGCTGTTGCCGGTCAGCATGTAATGCAGCCCCACGCGCGCATTCAGGTCCATGTAGCCGAAGAACTGCGTGTGCGGCGCGTACATCCAGAACGTCGAGAGCTTCATGAGGTCCGCGCCGTTGTCCTCCAGCATCCGCACCATGCCCGCGAGATAGTGTGACGCGTAATGGTCGTCGTCGTCGAAGTGCGCGATCAGCGCGCCGCGCGATTCGTTCACGAGAAAGTTGCGCTTGGCGCCGATCGACATGCGCGTTTTCGACCAGTAGTAGCGCACGCGCCCATCGGTCTGCGACAGCGCGCGGAGAAACTCGCTGGGCTGCGGGCTGTCGTCGAGGATGAGCCACTCCCACGCCACGCGCTGCCGCTCGATGCAGCGCCAGATGGCCGGCAGGAAGGGCTCGCGGTTGCCCGTGGGAGTGATGATCGAAACGGTGGGTGACATACGTGTGCGTAGGCGTTTGGAGCGGCTTGCAACCCGCAAGCGGACCCCGCGATTACACCAGATACGCCGCCGCCTCTCTCTCGAAAACCTTCGAAACGCGCGTCGCGACGCCCGGCAAGGCTACTGACAGCACGCTGTCAGCAGGCCCCCTGCACACTGCTTCTACGCCATCCGGCGAGGCCGCCGCCGCCCGGCTGCCGCCACCTACCGTCCGCCGTAGCTTACGAGGAGTGTACCGTGTCAACCGATCTGTCCCGTGTGATCTCGTGGTTCGAAATCCCCGCGCACGACCTGGAGCGCGCCGCCCGCTTTTACGAAACCGCTTTCGACACCGCACTGCAACGCGAGGTGGTCGGCGGCGTGCCCATGGCGCTTTTCGCGCACACCGAAACGGAAACCGGAGGCTGCATCGTGTTCAATCCGCACGACGCCAAGCCTGACCCGAAGGGCGTGCTCGTGTATCTGAACGCGCAGCCCTCGGTCACGGCCGTGCTCGACCGCGTGCAGAAGGCGGGCGGCAAGCAGCAGGGGCCGGCCGTCGAGTTGCCGAACAACTTCGGTTATATCGGCTTCTTCATCGACACCGAAGGCAACCGCGTGGGCCTGCACGCGCCCAAGCTCGGTTAAGCGCGAACCGCGGCGCGCGGGCGGCGGTATCATTCGCGGCTAAAGGGCTTATGGTGTTTCTCGTGCCTATCGTGCCCAAAGTGCCCAAAGTGCTTACGGTGCCTAACGTGCTTATCGTCCTTATGCCGCTCACCGCGTCCGACCTCGCACCCACCCTGCCATGACCCGTCGCGCCGACCGCCTCTTTCGCATCGCCGAACTGCTGCGCGGCCGGCGCCTCACCACCGCGCAGCAACTCGCCGAATGGCTCGAAGTCTCGCCGCGCACGGTGTATCGCGACGTGCGCGACCTGCAACTCTCGGGCGTGCCGATCGAGGGCGAAGCGGGCATCGGCTACCGGCTCGCGCGCACGGCGAGCCTGCCGCCGCTCACCTTCACCGCCGACGAACTCACGGCGCTCGCCGTGGGTGCGCGCATGGCCGAATCGTGGGGCGGTGCGGCGCTCGCGAGCGGCGCTCGGGGCGCACTCGCGAAGATCGCCGCCGCGATGCCCGCGGAAAAGCGCGCCGTGCTGGAACGGCTTGCCGTGTTCGCGCCCGCGTATCACATGGACCCCACGTTCTCGGACAAGCTCGACGCGCTGCATCGCGCCGTGGATACGCGGCTCGTCGTGCGCTTCGCCTACTGCGACCGCATCGGCGCGCATACGGAGCGGCGCATCTGGCCGCTTGGCCTCGTGTACTGGGGCGCGCAATGGACCGTGGGCGCATGGTGCGAAATGCGCGAGGACTTCCGCAATTTCAATATCGCGCGCATGGAAAACGTGGACGTGCTCGAGCCGTTTCCCGACGTGAGCGGACGGCGTCTCGCCGATTATCTGCGGCGCGTGAATGCGCCTTCGCTGTGAAGCATTCAAGCGCTCGCCAACGAAAAAGGCGCGCATCGCTGCGCGCCTTTGGCGTAGGTTCGAAGCCGGCAGCGCTTACTCCACCGCCTTCACCATCTCCTCGATCACCTTCTTCGCGTCGCCGAACACCATCATGGTTTTATCCATGTAGAAGAGTTCGTTGTCGAGACCCGCGTAACCGGCCGCCATCGAGCGCTTGTTCACGAGGATCGTGCGCGCCTTGTACGCCTCGATGATCGGCATGCCCGCGATCGGCGACTTCGGGTCGTTCTTCGCCGCGGGGTTCACCACGTCGTTCGCGCCCAGCACGAGCACCACGTCGGTCTGGCCGAACTCGTTGTTGATGTCCTCCATCTCGTACACCATGTCGTAGGGCACTTCCGCTTCCGCGAGCAGCACGTTCATGTGGCCCGGCATGCGGCCCGCTACGGGGTGGATCGCGTAACGCACGTCCACGCCCTTCTCTACGAGCTTGTCCGTCAGTTCCTTCAACGCATGCTGCGCGCGCGCCACGGCAAGACCGTAGCCCGGCACGATCACCACGCTTTCGGCGTTGCCGAGCATGAACGCGGCGTCATCGGCCGAACCCGACTTCACCGGACGCTGCTCCTGCGCGCCGCCCGCCGTCGCCGCACTCGCCTCGCCGCCGAAGCCGCCCAGCAGCACGTTGAAGAACGAGCGGTTCATCGCGTGGCACATGATGTACGAGAGAATCGCGCCCGACGAGCCCACCAGCGACCCCGCGATAATCAGCATCGCGTTGTTCAGCGAGAAGCCGATGCCCGCCGCCGCCCAGCCCGAGTACGAGTTCAGCATCGACACGACCACGGGCATGTCCGCGCCGCCGATCGGGATGATGATGAGCACGCCCAGCGCGAACGCGATCAACGTCATGATGATGAACGGCAGCCACGACTGCGTGATGAAGAACAGGACGCCGAAGCCGATCATGCCGAGCGCGAGCATCAGGTTGATCAGATGCTGGCCGGGGTAGACCACGGGCGCGCCCTGGAACAGGCGGAACTTGTACTTGCCCGAGAGCTTGCCGAAGGCGATCACTGAGCCTGAGAACGTGATCGCACCGACGAACGTGCCGATGAACAGTTCGATGCGGTTGCCGTACGGCAGGAAGCCCGGATACGGCGCATCCTCGGCCACCAGCCCGAACGCGGCAGGCTCGGAAACGACCGCATACGCAATGCACACCGCCGCAAGACCGATCAGCGAGTGCATGGCCGCGACCAGTTCCGGCATCTTCGTCATCTCGACGCGCGCCGCGACAAAAGCGCCAAGCCCGCCGCCCACCACGAGCGCGCCGAACAGCAGTGCAAGCCCCAGCCCGAGGTTCGAGCCGAACTGTGCGGACTCCTTCGCGATCAGCGCAAGCGTGGTGAGAATGGCAATGGCCATGCCGACCATGCCGAACAGGTTGCCGGCGCGTGCGCTCTTGGGATTGGATAACCCCTTGAGCGCCTGGATGAAGCAGACCGACGCCACCAGATAAAGGAGCGTAACGACATTCATGCTCATTTATGCGCCCTCCTTGGCCGGAAGCTTCTTCGGTTCCTTCTTGCGGAACATCTCCAGCATCCGCCTCGTAACGAGGAACCCGCCGAACACGTTCACGGCCGCGAGCAGCACGGCAAACGTGCCGAAGAACTTGCCCGCGCCGCCCACGGTGAGGCCCGTGGCGAGCATTGCGCCGACGATCACGATCGCCGAGATGGCATTGGTCACGGCCATGAGCGGCGTATGCAGCGCGGGCGTGACGTTCCAGACCACGTGATAGCCCACGTACACAGCCAGCACGAAGATGATCAGGTTGATGACGGTATGGTTGATGACTTCCATTCTTGTTCTCCTCCTCGTCATGCCTTGCGCGCGACAGCGCCGTCACGGGCCAGCAGCGTGGCCGCGACGATGTCGTCCGCGAGATCGATGTTGAGCGCGCCTTCCTTCGTGACGATGAGCTTCAGGAAGTCGAGCAGGTTGCGCGCGTAGAGCGCCGAGGCGTCGGCGGCGACCATCGAGGCAAGGTTCGTGTAACCGCAGATCTGCACGCCGTGCTGCATCACCACCTTGTCGGCCTCGGTGAGCGGGCAGTTGCCGCCGCGTCGGCCGCTGGCCTGATCGGCAACGGGGCCGCGCCCTGCCGCGAGGTCGATGACCACCGAGCCGGGCTTCATCGCCTGCACGGTTTCAGAGGGCAGGAGCGTCGGCGCATCGCGGCCCGGAATCAGCGCGGTCGAAATGACGATGTCGGCCTGCTTCGCGCGCTCGTGCACCAGCGCCGACTGGCGCGTGAGCCACGAGGGCGGCATGGGGCGCGCATAGCCGCCCACGCCTTCCGCTGCTTCGCGCTCCTCATCGGTTTCGTAGGGCACGTCGAGGAATTTCGCGCCGAGCGACTCGATCTGCTCTTTTACCGCCGGGCGCACGTCCGAGGCTTCGATCACCGCGCCCAGGCGCTTCGCCGTGGCGATGGCCTGCAAGCCCGCCACCCCCGCGCCGAGAATCAGCACGCGCGCGGCTTTCACCGTACCGGCGGCGGTCATCAGCATCGGCATGAAGCGCGGATAGAGGTTCGCCGCCACGAGCACCGCCTTGTAGCCGGCGATATTGGCCTGCGAGGACAGCACGTCCAGGCTTTGCGCCCGCGTGGTGCGCGGCGCGGCTTCCAGCGCGAAGGCGGTGACGCCCGCCTCGGCAAGCTTCGCGGCGTTCTCCGCGTTAAAGGGATCGAGCATGCCGACCAGCACGGCGCCGCGCTTCATGAACGGCAGTTCGCTGACGGTGGGCGACTGGACCTTGAGCACGAGTTCCGCGCCAAACGCCGTGGCGGCGTCGGCAACCTGCGCGCCAACGGCCGTATAGGCCTCGTCGGGATAGCTCGCGCCAGTGCCGGCGCCCGCCTGGATCGTGACCGTATGGCCCTGTGCGACGTACTTCTTGACTGTCTCCGGCGTCGCGGCCACGCGGGTTTCGTTCGCCCGCGTCTCGGCAGGCACTCCAATATGCATTGTTGTTTCCTCCTCGCCTTCTTGTTCTATCTGTTCTGGCTCGATTCGAGCGAAGGGAGGCCGGCAAAACGGCGTTGAAGCGCCGGCATCCATTGCAACGGCAAAACGTCGGCACCACTTTAACCGAAAGCAGCAGCGCGCTTATAGCGGGAATTGCCCGCTTTTGTGCGTTGCACACAACATCCCGCGCCGTCCGACCGGACGGTCGGGAGAACCAGGCATGTGGGACCGGCAGCCATCCCGTCAGGTTGGCAAACGATCCGGCCCCGGGCACCGTTTGCGGCGTGCCGGTAAAATACCGGCCCATGAATGAGGAAACCTGGGCACCCCACGTCACCGTGGCCGCGATCGTCGAGCGCGACGGGCGTTTTCTGCTCGTCGAGGAGCACACGGGCGCCGGCCTGCGCCTGAACCAGCCCGCCGGGCATCTGGAAGCGGGCGAGACGCTGCACGAGGCCGTGGTGCGCGAAACGCTCGAGGAAACCGCGTACGCGTTCACGCCCGAGGCGCTCGTCGGCGTGTACATGACGCATTTCGGCAAGCCGGGCGAGAGCGGCGCGACGTATCTGCGCTTCACGTACTGCGGCAGTGTCGCGGCCGAGCCGGAAAACCGCGCCCTCGACCCGGACATCGTCCGCACGGTGTGGATGAGCGCAGACGAGTTGCGCGCGGCGAGCGAGCGTCATCGCACGCCGCTCGTGATGCGCTGCGTCGACGATTACCTCGCAGGCAAGCGCGTGCCGCTGGATTTCGTCCAGACGCACGCGACGGCGCCCAAAACAGGCGCGGGACCCAAGCGCTGAACAAGGCAGCAAGGCAATGAGCAAACGTAAAGTGGTGGTAGGCATGTCGGGCGGCGTCGATTCGTCGGTTACCGCATGGCTGCTCAAGGAGCAGGGGTTCGACGTCGTCGGCCTCTTCATGAAGAACTGGGAAGACGACGACGACGGCGAGTACTGCTCGACGCGTCAGGACTGGATCGACGTCGTGTCGGTCGCGGACCTGATCGGCATCGACGTGGAAGCCGTGAACTTCGCCGCCGAGTACAAGGACCGCGTGTTCGCGGAGTTCCTGCGCGAGTATTCCGCGGGCCGCACGCCGAACCCGGACGTGCTGTGCAACGCCGAGATCAAGTTCAAGGCCTTCCTCGACCACGCCATGTCGCTCGGCGCGGAAACGATCGCCACGGGCCACTATGCGCGCGTGCGCCAGAACCCCGAGCGTGACGGTCGTTTCGAACTGCTGAAGGCGCTCGACCATACGAAGGACCAGTCGTACTTCCTGCATCGCCTGAACCAGGCACAGCTTTCGAAGACGATGTTCCCGCTCGGCGAGATTCCCAAGACGAAGGTGCGCGAGATCGCCGAGCAAATCGGTTTGCCGAACGCGAAAAAGAAGGATTCCACAGGAATCTGCTTCATCGGCGAGCGGCCGTTCCGCGACTTCCTGAACCGCTATCTGCCGACCAGGCCCGGCCCGATGATGACGCCCGACGGCAAGGTCGTGGGCGAGCACATCGGCCTGGCGTTCTACACGTTCGGGCAGCGCAAGGGCATTGGCCTCGGCGGCAGCAAGGACGGCAGCGGCGAAGCATGGTTCGTGGCGGGCAAAGACATGGCGTCGAACACGCTCTATGTCGTGCAGGGCCACGACCATCCGTGGCTGCTCGCGCACGAACTGCGCGCGGGCAACGTGAGCTGGGTGGCGGGCGAACCGCCCGCGCAGGATCATGCGTGCGGCGCGAAAACGCGCTATCGCCAGGCCGACGCGCCCTGCTCGTTCCACACGGCCGACGAATTCGGCGCGGGCCAGTTCACGCTGCGCTTTCCCGACGCGCAATGGGCCGTGACGCCCGGCCAGTCGGCGGTGCTCTATGACGGCGACGTGTGCCTGGGCGGCGGCATCATCGAAGCGGTGACCACGCTCGAGCCGCACATCCCGGCCGTGCCGCCGCCCGAAGCGCCGAAGAAAAAGAAGCGCGTGGCGCGCAAGAAGCCTGCGGCAGCGGCACCGTCAACAACGGCTGCATGACGCCGGCCACGGCAGGCCAAACGTAAGGAATAACAAGGCGGCGCGCAAGGCGCCGCTTTTTTTACGTCAGACTTTTTCGCCTTGCCCGCAGATCCCTCAAGCACCCTGCCCGATTCCCGGCCAGATTCACGAACTTGCGGCATCATTCCCGCAAGCCGCGCCCGGCAACCCGCGCGGCTGACGCGCACCGCCCCTTTACGAGAGGATGCAGGCGCGCGCATCAAATCAAGTTCGAGGAGTTCCCCCCAATGTTTTCCCGACGTTATCTCGCCATGTGGGGCGCGGTGCTGCTGCTTGCAGCCTGCGTCGCCGCCGCGGCGCTCCATCATCTGTCGTGGTACTGCGTGATCGTGCCCGCGCTGCTCGTTGCGCTCGGCATCTACGACATGTTCCAGGAGCGTCACGCGATCCTGCGCAACTATCCGATCTGGGGCCATCTGCGCTTTCTGTTCGAGTTCGTGCGGCCCGAGATCCGCCAGTACTTCGTCGAGGACGACACCGACGAAAAGCCCTTCTCGCTCGCCCAGCGCAGCCTCGTCTACCAGCGCGCGAAGAACGCCGTCGACAGCCGCCCGTACGGCACCGAGCTCGACGTGAAGGCCGTGGGCCACGAGTGGATCAGCCACTCGCTCGCGCCCACCAAGCTCGAAGGCAGCGACTTTCGCGTACTCGTGGGCGGCAACCGCGCGCATCCCTATTCGATGTCGATCTTCAACATCTCGGCGATGAGCTTCGGCGCGCTCTCCGCCAACGCGATCCGCGCGCTCAACATGGGCGCGAAAAAAGGCGGCTTCGCGCACGACACGGGCGAAGGCTCGATGTCGAAGTATCACCGCGAGAACGGCGGCGACATCATCTGGGAAATCGCCTCGGGCTACTTCGGCTGCCGCAATGAAGACGGCACCTTCAGCGCCGAGAAGTTCCAGCGCCTCGCGGGCGAACCGCAGGTGAAGATGATTGAAGTGAAGCTCTCGCAAGGCGCGAAGCCCGGCCACGGCGGCATGCTGCTCGCGGCGAAAGTCACGCCGGAGATTGCCGAAACACGCGGCATTCCTATCGGCAAGGACTGCGTCTCGCCCGCGCGCCATTCGGAATTCTCCACGCCGCGCGGTCTGCTCGAATTCGTCGAGCGTCTGCGCAAGCTCTCGGGCGGCAAGCCCACGGGCTTCAAGCTGTGCATCGGGCATCCGTGGGAGTTCTTCGGCATCGCCAAGGCCATGCTCGAAACCGGCATCCTGCCCGACTTCATCGTCGTGGACGGCGCCGAAGGCGGCACGGGCGCCGCGCCGCTCGAATTCACCGACCATATCGGCACGCCGCTCCAGGAAGGCCTGCTGCTCGTGCACAACACGCTGGTGGGCATCGGCCTGCGCGACAAGATCAAGATCGGCGCGAGCGGCAAGATCATCACTGCATTCGACATCGCGCGCACGCTCGCGATCGGCGCGGACTGGGTCAACTCCGCGCGCGGCTTCATGTTCGCCGTGGGCTGCATCCAGGCACAGAAGTGCCACTCCGACCGCTGCCCGACCGGCGTCGCCACGCAAGACCCCGTGCGCCAGCGTGCGCTGAATGTGCCCGACAAGGGCGAGCGCGTCTTCAACTTCCATCACAACACGCTGCATGCGCTCCAGGAGCTGATCCAGGCCGCCGGTCTCTCCAGCCCGTCGGATCTGCGTGCGCATCACATCGTGCGGCGCGTGTCGTCGTATGAAGTGAAGCTGATGTCGGAACTGCTCAGATACCTGAAGCCCGGCGATCTGCTCGAAGGCCGCTATCGTTATCAGCTGTATGAGAAGTGGTGGCCGGTTGCGCGCAGCGATTCGTTTGCGCCGGCCGAGGAAAAGATCGCCTGAGACATGGCGATCGCGCCGCCGCAATGAGGGGGCGCGGCGAATCAGGAGTCAGAGGGCGCGCCTGGCGCGCGTCCTGCTGCGAACGCCCGGGGGCAATGCCATGCCGCGCCGGGCGTTGTCACGTTAGAAGCCCGTTAGTTTTGCGGCACCGTGTCGATGAACGACTGGCGCTGCGAGAGCTTCTCGTAGTGGCGCGCGAGATTCGGATGCGTCTCGCGCCAGTTCAGATCCGGCACGCGGAAGTCGAGATAGCCGAGCGCGCAACCCACGGCGATATCGGCGAGCGAATAGCGGTTGCCCGCGCACCACGTGTTGCCGCCCAGCCCCTTCGCCATCGCGTCGAGGCCTTCATGAATCTTGCGCTCCTGGCGCTTCACCCAGGCTTCGTTGCGCTGCTCCGGCGTGCGCTGCGTGCCTTCGAGGCGAATCAGCACGGTCGCGTCGAGCATGCCGTCGGCGAGCGCTTCCCAGCAACGCACTTCGATGCGCTCACGGCCCGCGGGCGGAATGAGCTTGGCCACGGGCGACAGCATGTCGACGTATTCGCAGATCACGCGCGAGTCGAACACGGCCTCGCCGTCGTCCATCACGAGACACGGGACCTTGCCGAGCGGGTTGAAATCGTGGATCGCGGTTTCCGCGGTCCACACGTTTTCGAGCACCAGCTTGTAGTCGATTTTCTTTTCGGCGAGCGTGATCCGCGCCTTGCGGACATACGGGCTGCCGAGCGAACCGATAAGTTTCATCGCACCTGCCTTTTCTGGAATCCGGCCGAAGTATACGTGGTATTCACCTTTTTCTGACGCGTAGTCTGATTTTCGTCAGCTTTTTTCCGACAGCTAATGTCAGCGAAAGACGACAACGGCACTGGCCGCGTCCCTTTGTAGTGAGGCGCTACAATCACAGCATGGACTCGAACCCGTCGACCCTCAGGCAAACCGCCCCGGCCGCCACTGGCGAAACCCACCCCGCTGCCGACGTGCAGCACGGCCCCGACGGCGGCGCCGCGCTCTATCGCGCGCGCCGCGAACGCGTGCTGGCCGCGCTGCGCGCGCAAGGCGGCGGCGTCGCGCTCGTGCCGACCGCGCCCGAAGCGCTGCGCAACCGCGACGCCGATTATCCCTACCGGCACGACAGCTACTTCTACTACCTCACCGGCTTCACGGAGCCCGAGGCGCTGCTCGTGCTCGACGCGAACGCGGGTGAGAACCAGCCCGCCGCGGTCCTGTTCTGCCGCGCGAAGAACGTCGAGCGCGAAACGTGGGAAGGCTTTCGCTACGGACCCGACGGCGCACGCGAGGCGTTCGGCTTCGACGCCGCATTCCCCTTCGACGAACTCGACACGCGCATCCCGCAGCTCATCGCGAACCGCCCGGCGCTGCATTACGCGCTCGCGGGCTCGGAGCGCTTCGATGCGCAGGTGAAGCGCTGGATCGACGCGGTGCGCGCGCAAGGACGCAGCGGCGTCACTGCCCCCGCCGCCGCGTACGACCTGCTGCCGCTTCTCGACGACATGCGTGTGATCAAGGACGCGCACGAACTCGACACGATGCGGCGCGCCGGGAAAATCTCGGCACTCGCCCACGTGCGCGCGATGCAAACCTGCCGCCCCGGCATGCGCGAATACGAAATCGAAGCCGAGCTGCTCTATACGTTCCGCAAGCACGGCGCGCAGGCGCCGGCCTACGGCTCGATCGTCGCTGCGGGCGCGAACGCCTGCGTGCTGCACTATCCGGCAGGCAACGCCGTGGCGCGCGAGGGGGACCTCATCCTCATCGACGCCGCGTGCGAGCTGAACGGTTACGCCTCCGACATCACACGCACGTTCCCTGCGGGCGGCCGCTTCACGAGCGCGCAGCGCGAGCTTTACGACATCGTGCTCGCCGCGCAGCAAGCCGCCATCGACGCCACGCGCGCCGGCGTGAATTTCGAGGCGCCGCACGAGGCCGCCGTGCGCGTGCTCGCACAAGGGCTGCTCGATACGGGCATCGTCGACCGGCAGCGCTTTGCGAGCGTCGACGACGTGATCGCCGAGCGCGCCTATGCGCGTTTTTACATGCACCGCACCGGGCACTGGCTCGGTATGGACGTGCACGACGCGGGCGATTACCGCGAGCGCGGCGCAGCGAAAAGCGCGGAGAATCCCGACGCCCCGCCGCCCTGGCGCACGCTGCGAGCCGGCATGACGCTGACGATCGAACCGGGCCTCTATGTCCGCGCGGCCGAGGACGTGCCCGAGCGCTACTGGGACATCGGCATCCGTATCGAGGACGACGCGATCGTCACCGAAACCGGTTGCGAACTCATCACGCGCGACGTGCCCGTGGCCGCCGATGCAATCGAAGCGCTGATGCAGAACGCACAAGGCCGCGCCTGACGCGCGCGAAGACTCCAGACGAAGCGAAGCAAACGACATGAACGCAGTTTCCGGCGGCGCGAACGCGCCTACGCCGTTCGATCACGACGTGACGATCGTCGGCGCGGGTCCGGTGGGCCTCGCGCTCGCGGGCTGGCTCACTCGGCGCAGCGCCACGCAAGGGCTTTCGATCGCGCTGATCGACGCGCGCGAGCCCGAAGACAGCGCCGGCGACCCACGCGCGATCGCCGTCTCGCAGGGCAGCCGCACGCTGCTCGAAGCGCTCGCGTGGCCGCACGACGCGACGCCCATCGAGCGCATCCATGTTTCGCAGCGCGGCCATTTCGGGCGCACGCTGATCGACCGCCACGACTACGACCTGCCCGCGCTCGGCTATGTCGCGCGCTACGGCGCGATCGTGCAGTCGCTCGCGCAAGCCGTGCGCGGCACGGGCGTGCACTGGCTCCATCACGCGCAGGCGCATGATCCGGTCGTCGAACACGACGGCGTGACGCTGCCCGTGTTGAGCGCGGGCGTCGAACGGCGCTTGCGCACGCGCATTCTCGTGAACGCCGAAGGCGGACTGTATCGTCCGCAAGCGCAGCGTCCGGTGGAAGACGAAGCCGACGAAGGCGACGCAAGCAACAACCGCGACACCGCCAGCGCCCCGCCCGCGCAGGCGCGCGGCGACATCAAGCGCACGCGTGACTATGGCCAGACGGCGCTGGTCGGCGTGGTCACGCTGTCCGCGCCGCAGCCGCACGTGGCGTGGGAGCGCTTCACGAACGAAGGCCCGATTGCGCTGCTGCCGATGGGCGGCGTGCGCGGCGCCGATTACGCGCTCGTGTGGTGCTGCTCGCCGGCGCAGGCCGAGCGCCGGGCGCAACTGAACGACGCCGATTTCCTCGCCGAGCTCGGGGTCGCGTTCGGCCCGCGCATGGGGCGCTTCACGCAGGTCCACGGGCGCGCGGCGTTCCCGCTCGGCCTGAACGCGCTCGACGCGCTGGTTTCGGGTCACGGCCGCATCGCGGCGGTTGGCAACGCGGCGCAGACGCTGCATCCGGTGGCCGGCCAGGGCCTCAATCTCGGCCTGCGCGACGCCCACGCACTCACCGATTCCCTCGCGCAGCATGGCGCGACGCCGCGCGCGCTCGCCGATTTCGCGAGCCGCCGCGCGTTCGACCGGCGCATGACGATCGGCGCGACCGATACGCTCGCGCGACTGTTCACCGTCGATTTCGGCCCGCTCGCCACGCTGCGCGGGCTCGCGCTCACCGCGCTGGAATTCGCGCCGCCCGTGAAAACGGCGCTCGCGCGGCAGATGATGTTTGGGCAGCGGAGTTAGCAGCGCCATCACGGGGTCGAATCACATTTCTTTAAAGGGCTTTAAAGCGCTTCACCCCGCCGCAAAACAAGACCAGGGTCCGCTTAGCGCGACCTGCCATCTCGTTAACGCTAAAATACGCGTTTCCCCTTTTCAAATACACGCCGCCCGCCGCGCCAGCCGGAATTTCATCCGGGTCGCGGCAACCGGCTTCGCACGCGCGTCATGTTCACTATCGGCCGTCACACCCTGCGTAATAACCTGTTCGTCGCCCCCATGGCGGGTGTGACCGACCGGCCATTCCGTCAGTTGTGCAAGCGCCTTGGCGCGGGCTACGCGGTTTCGGAGATGGTCGCCTCGAACGCGCAGCTCTGGAAAAGCGAAAAAACCATGCGCCGCGCCAATCACGCGGGCGAAGTCGAGCCGATCTCCGTGCAGATCGCCGGGGCCGACCCGGAAATGATGGCCGAAGCCGCGCGCTACAACGTAGCCAACGGCGCGCAGATCATCGACATCAACATGGGTTGCCCGGCCAAGAAGGTCTGCAACGTTGCGGCCGGCTCGGCGCTCCTGCAAAACGAGCCGCTCGTCGCGCGCATCGTCAAGGCCGTGGTCGACGCCGTGGGCGTGGGCCCCGATGCCGTGCCCGTTACGCTCAAGATCCGCACCGGCTGGGACCGCGACAACCGCAACGCGCTCACCATCGCGCGCATTGCGCAGGATTGCGGCATCGCCATGCTCACCGTGCACGGCCGCACGCGCGCCGACCTCTATCACGGTGAAGCGGAGTACGAAACGATTGCCGCGGTCAAAGCCGCCGCGGGCATTCCCGTGGTCGCCAACGGCGACATTACGTCGCCCCGCAAGGCACACGAGGTGCTCGCGCTCACGGGCGCAGATGCCATCATGATCGGCCGCGCGGCGCAGGGACGCCCGTGGCTGTTCCGTGAAATCGAACATTTCCTGGCGACGGGCGAGCTGCTGCCGCCGCCGCGCGTGGACGAAATCCAGTCGATCATGAATGAGCATCTGGAGGACCACTACGCGTTTTATGGCGAGTTTACGGGTGTGCGTACTGCGCGCAAGCATATCGGCTGGTACACTCGCGGCCTTTGCGGCGCCAATACGTTCCGGCATCGTATGAATACGCTGGACACCACGCGCGAGCAGCTCGTCGCCGTCAACCAGTTCTTCGACGAGCAGAAGGCGCGTTCCGAGCGCCTCGTCTACGTCGACGACGAGAACAACAGCGGCGATGACGGCAACGACGGCGGCGAATCAACCGATCGACTGGCAGCATGAGCAAGCACAACATCGAAAAATCCGTCCGCGAGAGTCTTGGCATTTATTTCCAGGATCTCGACGGCAGCAATCCGCACGACGTCTACGAAATGGTGATGGCGTGCGTCGAAAAACCGATGCTCGAGGTGGTGCTCGAGCAGGCAGGCGGCAATCAGTCGCTGGCCGCCGAGTATCTCGGCATCAACCGCAACACGCTGCGCAAGAAGCTCCAGCAGCACGGCCTGCTGTAACGCCGCTGCGTTTTACTGGACTTTCGGCGCGGCCCCCTCGATCTCTCGGCAATCTACCTCGTTACTCATCATGATCAGGCAAGCGCTCATCTCCGTTTCCGATAAGGCCGGCATCGTCGACTTCGCGAAGTCGCTGTCGGACCTCGGCGTCAAGATTCTCTCGACCGGCGGCACCGCGAAACTGCTCGCGGACGCGGGCCTTTCCGTCACCGAAGTGGCCGACTACACCGGCTTTCCGGAAATGCTCGATGGGCGCGTGAAAACGCTGCACCCGAAGGTCCACGGCGGCATTCTCGCGCGCCGCGACCTGCCCGAGCACATGGCCGCGCTCGAAAAGCACGACATCCCGACGATCGACCTGCTCGTCGTGAACCTCTACCCGTTCGTCCAGACGGTGTCGAAGGAAGAGTGCACGCTTGAAGACGCGATCGAGAACATCGATATCGGCGGCCCGACCATGTTGCGTTCGGCGGCGAAGAACCATCGCGACGTGACCGTGGTGGTCGACCCGGCCGACTACGCGAAGGTGCTGGAAGAGATGCGCGCGAACGGCAACACCGTGAGCTACGCGACGAACTTCCGCCTTGCGACCAAGGTGTTCTCGCACACCGCTCAATACGACGGCGCGATCACGAACTACCTCACGAGCCTGACCGAAGCGCTCGAGCACAAGTCGCGCAACACCTACCCGGCCGTGCTGAACCTCGCGTTCGACAAGGTCCAGGACCTGCGCTACGGCGAGAACCCGCACCAGAGCGCCGCGTTCTACCGTGACCTCTCGACGCCCGCCGGCGCGCTCGCGAACTACACCCAGATCCAGGGCAAGGAACTCTCGTACAACAACATCGCCGACTCGGACGCGGCATGGGAATGCGTGAAGACGTTCGACGCCCCCGCCTGCGTGATCATCAAGCACGCCAACCCGTGCGGCGTGGCGATCGGCACGAACGCGCTTGAAGCCTACTCGAAGGCATTCCAGACCGACCCGACCTCGGCGTTCGGCGGCATCATCGCGTTCAACCGCGAAGTGGACGAAGCGGCGGCCCAGGCCGTGGCGAAGCAGTTCGTCGAAGTGCTGATCGCGCCGTCGTTCTCGGATGCCGCGAAGACCGTGTTCGCCGCGAAGCAGAACGTGCGTCTGCTCGAAATCGCGCTCGGCGATGGCCATAACGCGTTCGATCTGAAGCGCGTGGGCGGTGGCCTGCTCGTGCAATCGCTCGACGCGAAGAACGTGCAGCCGCACGAACTGCGCGTGGTGACGAAGCGCCACCCCACGCCGAAGGAAATGGACGACCTGATGTTCGCATGGCGCGTCGCCAAGTTCGTGAAGTCGAACGCCATCGTGTTCTGCGCGAACGGCATGACGATGGGCGTGGGCGCGGGCCAGATGAGCCGCGTGGACTCGGCACGCATCGCCAGCATCAAGGCGGAAAACGCGGGCCTCAAGCTCGCGGGCACGGCCGTGGCCTCGGACGCGTTCTTCCCGTTCCGCGACGGCCTCGACGTGGTGGTGAACGCGGGCGCGACCTGCGTGATCCAGCCGGGCGGCTCGATGCGCGACGACGAAGTGATCGCCGCCGCCGACGAGCACAACATCGCGATGGTGATGACGGGCATTCGCCACTTCCGTCACTGATCTTCGCCGCTCTGGTTTCATTCGGTTGCATGCGGCGCGTGACCTGCACGTGACGCGCCGCCTGTGCAAAGCCCGCTGGACGCCAGTCTCGCGGGCTTTTTCTTTGCGCGGGACGCCTGGGTCGCCCGCGCCTTCAAGGCTCGCGGCATCTGTGCCGTTCGTTGTACCATCGCAGGCACATCCGCATTTCCCGCATTTCATGAGAATTCTCGGCATCGACCCCGGCTTGCGCGTCACCGGCTTCGGCGTGATCGAACGTCACGGCCATCAGCTCACGTACGTCGCAAGCGGCGTCATCCGTACCGCCGATGCCGATCTGCCCACGCGCCTCGGCACCATCTTCGAAGGCGTCTCCACGCTGATCCGCCAGCACGCGCCCGACCAGGCCGCGATCGAAAAGGTCTTCGTCAACGTCAATCCGCAGTCGACGCTCCTGCTCGGCCAGGCGCGTGGCGCGGCCATTTGCGGACTCGTCTCGGGCGGCGTGCCGGTGGCCGAGTACACCGCGCTGCAACTCAAGCAGGCCGTGGTCGGCTATGGCCGCGCGACCAAGGAACAGATGCAGCAGATGGTCGTGCGCCTGCTCGCCCTCACGGGCGTGCCCGGCACCGACGCCGCCGACGCGCTCGGCATGGCGATCTGCCATGCGCACAGCGGCGATACGCTGGCCACGCTCGGCGGGCTCGCGCCGGCGCTCGCGAAGAAAGGCGTGCGGGTGCGGCGCGGGCGTCTGATTGGCTGAATGCCCGGCGGCTAGACGGGCATAAGCGCCCTGGCCGAACGATCAACGTTCCGGCTGCGCGCTCCGCGCGGCCCTGCCCTCCGCTACACTCTCCACCTTTCCCTCATCACAGAAACCGCCATGATCGGTCGCATTGCCGGCGTATTGCTGGAAAAGAACCCGCCGCACCTGCTCATCGACTGCAACGGCGTCGGCTACGAAGTCGACGTGCCGATGAGCACGTTCTACAACCTGCCCGGCACCGGCGAAAAAATCGTGCTGCTCACGCAGATGATCGTTCGCGAAGACGCGCACCTGCTCTTCGGCTTCGGCACGCAGGAGGAACGCGCGACGTTTCGCGAGCTGCTCAAGATCAGCGGCATCGGCGCGCGCATGGCGCTTGCCGTGCTTTCCGGCATGAGCGTGAACGACCTCGCGCAGGCGGTCACGCAGCAGGACGCGGCGCGCCTCACGCGCGTGCCCGGCATCGGCAAGAAAACGGCCGAGCGTCTGCTGCTCGAACTCAAGGGCAAGCTCGGCGCGGACCTCGGCGCGATGGCCGCCGCCGCTTCGCCTTCCGACCACGCGAACGACATCCTCAACGCCCTGCTCGCGCTCGGCTATTCGGAGAAAGAAGGCCTCGCCGCGATCAAGAACGTGCCGGCCGGCACCGGCGTTTCCGAGGGCATCAAGCTCGCGCTCAAGGCGCTTTCCAAGGTCTGATTCCCGCGCGCGCACGCGGGTCCGGCAGTTAGTTGCAAGCGCTGACGCGGCGCGCGGGACGGCCCCGCCGCTGCATAGACCGCGCGGTACGCGCGGTACAATCGTTGGATGATCGAAACCGACAAACTCGCCGCCAACCATGCCGGCGCCGACCGCGTGATCGCCGCCACGCCCGCCTCGTCACGCGAGGAAGCGTTCGAACGCGCATTGCGCCCGCGCCAGCTCGACGAATATGTCGGCCAGGAAAAGGTACGCGGTCAGCTCGAAATCTTCATCGAGGCCGCCAAGCGCCGCTCCGAACCGCTCGACCACGTGCTGCTGTTCGGGCCGCCGGGCCTCGGCAAGACCACGCTCGCGCACATCATCGCGCGCGAAATGGGGGTCAACCTGCGGCAGACGTCGGGCCCGGTGCTGGAGCGCGCGGGCGATCTCGCGGCACTGCTCACCAATCTCGAAGCCAACGACGTGCTCTTCATCGACGAGATTCACCGGCTCTCGCCGGTTGTCGAGGAAATCCTGTACCCGGCGCTCGAGGACTATCAGATCGACATCATGATCGGCGAAGGGCCGGCCGCGCGCAGCGTGAAGCTCGACCTCCAGCCGTTCACGCTGGTGGGCGCGACCACGCGCGCGGGCATGCTCACGAATCCGCTGCGCGACCGCTTCGGCATCGTCTCGCGTCTGGAGTTCTACAACGCGAGTGAGCTCTCGCGCATCGTGCAGCGCTCCGCTTCGCTGCTCGGCGCGCAGATCCACCCTGACGGCGCGTTCGAAATCGCGCGCCGCTCGCGCGGCACGCCGCGTATCGCGAACCGCCTGCTGCGTCGCGTGCGCGACTATGCCGAAGTGAAGGCCGATGGCGCGATCACCGCGAACGTTGCCGACGCCGCGCTGCGCATGCTCGACGTCGACCCCGTGGGCTTCGACCTGATGGACCGCAAGCTGCTCGAAGCGATCCTGCACAAGTTCGACGGCGGTCCGGTGGGCGTTGACAACCTCGCCGCCGCGATCGGCGAGGAACGCGACACGATCGAGGACGTGCTCGAGCCGTACCTGATCCAGCAAGGCTATTTGCAGCGGACGCCACGCGGGCGCGTGGCCACGCAGCTCAGCTACCGCCACTTCGGCCTCACGGTGCCGGACGACGCATCGACGGGCGGCGACTGGGACCCGGACGCGTCGTAAGGCGCGCGAACGTCAACGCAGCACGAGCGAGAGCACGATGTCCGATCACGCCGGCCGTCCTCCCAACGCTCCCGAGCCGACCGGCTTCGCCGGCCAGCTCGCGCGCCGCCTGCGCATGACGCTCGCTGAAAGCGTCACGCATCTCACCACGGGCAGCGGCCCGAAGCTCGATTATTCGAATCCGCCCGGCGACCCCGGCCTCTTCGGCCCCGACGCCGTTTGCTGGAAGGTCCACGCCGATTTCGCCGCGATGATGGCGGGCGGCGTCAGCGCGTTGCTGCTGCAAGCGCTGCATCCGCTCGCGCTCGCCGGCGTGTGGGACCACTCCACGTTTCGCACCGACATACTCGGGCGGCTGCGCCGCACTGCGACCTTCATCGCGGGCACGACCTACGGCAGCCGCGCCGACGCGCTGGCCTTGATCGAACGCGTGAAGCAGATCCACCTGGCCGTAACAGGCACCGCGCCCGATGGCCGCCCCTACCGCGCGAGCGATCCCGTCTTGCTGACGTGGGTGCACGTGGCCGAGGTCTCGAGCTTTCTCGGCGCGTATATACGCTACGTGAACCCCGCGCTGCCGGGCGAGGCCCAGGATCAGTACTACGCCGAAGTCGCGCAGATTGCCGAACTGCTCGGTGCCGTGAACGTACCCCGGTCGCGCGCGCAAGTGTCGGCGTATCTGCAATCGATGCAGCCCGAACTCGTCGCGAGCGAGCGCACGTTCGAAGTCGTGCGCGTGCTCATGGAGGCGCCCGCGCCGCGCCCGGCCATGCGCCCCGCCGGCGCGCTCATCCGCAATGCGGGCATCGACCTGTTGCCGCCCTTCGCGCAGCAGATGCTCGGCTTCGACTCGTTCGCCTTCGCGCGCCGCGCCGTCGTGCGGCCGGGCATGCGCGCCGTCGCACCGGTGCTGCGCTGGGCCCTCGTCAACGGCGTGTCGAAACGCGCGCGGCGGCGGGCTGCTGCCGCCAAGCCCACGCAATAAGCCGATAAGCCCTAGGGCACGCGATAAAAAAAGCGGCCAACCCGCTCGCGCAGGTTGGCCGCTTCATTTGCAGCGCATCGAGGCGCGTGCGTCCTTACATCTTCACCACGTCGAGCAGCGTCTTCTTGCCTGCCTTGTAGTTGTACAGTGAGATCACGCCGTGCTTGAGGTCGCCCTTCGCGTCGAAGCTCGTCTCGCCGATCACGCCCTTGTAGTCCGTGGTCGGGATTTGCGCGAGGATCTTCGCGTGGTCGGTGGAGTTCGCGCGCTTCATCGCGTCGACGATGATGTACACCGCGTCATACGTGAACGGCGCGTCGAATTCGATCGGGTGACCGAAGCGCTTCTCGTACTTCGCCGCGAACGCCGCGCCGCCGTTCATGCGCTCGACCGCCATGCCGGCCTGCGAGCAGACGATGTTGTCCGTCGCCGGGCCCGCGAGCTGCGCGAGGCTTTCCGTGCACACGCCGTCGCCCGACAGCACCTTCGCGCGCAGGCCGAGCTGCTTGGCCTGCTTCGCGAACGGGCCGCCGGTGGCGTCCATGCCGCCGTACATGATCGCGTCGGGGTTCTCGCCCTTGATCTTCGTGAGAATCGCGCGGAAGTCCACGGCCTTGTCGTTGGTCGCGTCGTGCGAGAGCACCTTCATGCCGAGCGACTTCGCGGTCTTCTCGAACTCGTTCGCGAGGCCCTGGCCGTAGGCGGTCGAATCGTCGACCACGGCCACGGTCTTCACGTTCAGGCTCTTGGCCGCGTAGTCGGCGAGTGCCGGACCTTGCTGGGCGTCGGTCGCGACCACGCGATACGTGGTCTTGAAGCCCTGCTGCGTGTACGACGGATTGGTCGACGACGGCGAGATCTGCACGATGCCCGCATCGCTGTAGATCTTCGACGCCGGGATCGACGCGCCCGAGTTCAGGTGGCCGATCACGGCCGCGACCTTGTCGTCGACGAGCTTCTGCGCGACCTGGGTAGCCTGGCGCGGGTCGGCAGCATCGTCCTGGGCGTCGAGCGCGAGCGTGACCTTCTGGCCGTCGATCGTGAGGCCCTTGGCGTTGATTTCCTCGATGGCGAGGCGTGCGCCGTTTTCGTTGTCCTTGCCGAGGTGGGCCGAGCCCCCCGTGAGCGGACCGACGTGGCCGATCTTGACGACCTGGTCGGCCGACGCATTGCCCGACATGGCCGCGAACGCGATAACTGCCGCGCTCACCGGCAGCAGCTTGTGAAGCTTGTACGTCATTGAACTCTCTCCTGCGATTTTTTCTGGGAACTACCCGTTCGTATGCAACCCTCGGCTCGCCGCCTCACGCTCTTGTTGCGCGTGCGTCCCTCTTCAACGCAGGGCCGGGCGGATAGCCCGGTGGCCAGCGGGCCCAAAGGTCGGACAAATGTTAGCAGGCTGCTTAACTTTGTGGTTGGGCTTTGGAAAGAACCTGCAAGCAGCGGGTAAGGACGAGCGGAGCGCAGCCGCGAGCAGCGCGCCGCAGGGGAAAGGCAGGAAGAGAAAAGCGCGGCAGAACGCCGCGCTTCGTAGCGAGGCGGCTTAGCGCCCCGCTTCGGGCGTGCGCTTGAAGCCGTCGTCGGCGCTCGCGCCGCCCAGATGGGTCACGTCGCCCCATGCGACGACGCGCGCCTGCGTGACATAGCCATCGCGCTCGAAATCGACGATGTTCACGCTCGTATTGAGCAGTTGCCACGCGCGCGGTTCGTCGAGAGCGAGGCCGTTCGCGAAGCGGTACACGCAGTCGAGCACACCGCCGTGGGCGACGCAGGCAATACGGCCGCCCGGATGCATGGCGAGAATCGGCTCAAGCGCATGCAGCACGCGATGGTAGAACTCGCGCTGCGACTCGCCCTCGGGCGGCTCGAAGCCGGGGTCGCGCGTTTGCCAGTGCGCGTATTCGTCGGGAAAGCGCTCGGAAATCTCGTCGCTGTCGTGGCCCTGGAAGGCGCCGTAGTTGCGCTCGCGCAAGCCTTCGGTGAGTTGCACCGGCAGGCCCAGCACCTGGGCAACGGGTTGCGCAGTCTGTTGCGCGCGCAACAGGTCACTGGACCAGATTGCGTCGAGCCGCGCGCCCGCCTGCGCTTCCTGCGCGAAGCGCGCGCCAAGCTGCTGCGCCTGCGCCACGCCGCTTTCGGCGAGCGGAATGTCGATATGCCCCTGAATCCGCTTGATGCGGTTCCAGGCCGTTTCGCCGTGGCGGATGAAGAGGATCTGCGTGGTCATAGTCAAAAGCGCATGGCTCAGTTGCGCACTTGCAGCCAGAACGTCACGGGGCCGTCGTTGACGAGCGACACCTGCATGTCGGCGCCAAACTCGCCGGTCTCGACGGTGGGATGTTTCTCACGCGCGGCGGCGACGAAATAGTCGAAGAGACGCCGCCCCTCGTCGGGCGGCGCGGCCGGCGTGAAGCTCGGGCGCAGGCCGCTGTTCGTATCGGCCGCAAGCGTGAACTGCGAAACCAGCAGCAAGCCACCCGCCCCGCCGTTGCCGTCGATGTTTTGCACCGGCAGGTTCATTTTGCCCGCCGCGTCGCTGAACACGCGATAGCCGAGTAGCTTCGCGAGCAGCTTGTCGGCACTCGCTTCGGTGTCGCCGCGCTCCGCGCAAACCAGCGCGAGCAGCCCCGGGCCGATCGCGCCGGTCACGCGCTCGCTGTCGCCGGCCGCGACGCGCACTTCGGCGCGCCGCACACGCTGGATCAGCGCAATCATGCCGTGAGCGTCACGCGCGCGAAGCGGCGCTTGCCCACCTGCACGACGAACTCGCCCGCCTCGACCTTCAGGCCCTTGTCGGACACAGTGGCGCCGTCGATCTTCACGCCGCCCTGCTCGATGTTGCGCAGCGCCTCGCTGGTGGAGGGCACGAGTCCCGCCTGCTTGAGCAACTGGCCGATGGCGAGCGGCGCACCCGCAATCGTGACCGACGGAATGTCGTCCGGCACGCCGCCCTTCGCGCGGTGGTTGAAGTCTTCGAGCGCGCGCTCGGCGTCGCCCTGCGAGTGAAAGCGCGCGACGATTTCCTGTGCGAGCAGCACCTTGAAGTCGCGCGGATTGCGGCCCGCCTCGATCTCGCGCTTGAAGCCTTCGATTTCCGCCATCGGACGGAACGAGAGCAGCGTGAAATAACGCCACATCAGCGTGTCCGAAATGGACATGAGCTTGCCGAACATGTCGTTGGGCTTCTCGCTGATGCCGATGTAGTTGTTCTTCGACTTCGACATCTTCTCGACGCCGTCGAGACCTTCGAGCAGCGGCATCGTGAGAATGCACTGCTGCTCCTGGCCATACTGCTTTTGCAGTTCGCGGCCCACGAGCAGGTTGAACTTCTGGTCCGTGCCGCCGAGTTCCAGGTCGGCGTTCAGCGCGACCGAGTCGTAACCCTGCATGAGCGGGTAGAGGAATTCGTGGATCGAGATCGGCACGCCGCCCTGGAAGCGCTTGGTGAAGTCCTCGCGCTCCAGAATGCGCGCAACCGTGTAGCGCGATGCAAGCTTGATCATGCCGTCGGCGCCGAGCGGCATCGACCATTCGCTGTTGTAGCGGATCTCGGTCTTTTCGCGGTCGAGCACGAGCGCGGCCTGCTCGAAATACGTTTTCGCGTTCGATTCGATCTGCTCGCGCGTGAGCGGCGGACGCGTGGCATTGCGGCCCGACGGGTCGCCAATCAGCGAGGTAAAGTCGCCGATCAGGAAGATCACGGTATGGCCGAGATCCTGCAACTGGCGCATCTTGTTGAGCACGACCGTGTGGCCGATGTGGATGTCGGGCGCGGTCGGGTCAAGACCGAGCTTGATGCGCAGCGGCTTGCCCGTGGCCGCGCTGCGGGCGAGCTTCTGCTCGAATTCTTCTTCAATCAGCAGCTCGTCCACGCCGCGCTTCGTGACTGCGAGCGCGTGACGGACTTCGTCGGTGACCGGAAAGGCGTCTTTTGCGCCGCTGTTGGCGCCGCTGTTGGCGCCGTTGCTGGAGGTGGACTCGGTGCTCATGCTTCGATCGTATCGCTCGTTAAGTCTGGGTCTAGACCGCGATTTTACGTGATTCGACTCGCCTGGCCGAGGTTTGCGGCCTCATGCGCGCACCAAAACTCGCGCCTGGCTCACGTACGGGCGGGAGCGCGCTCCACCCGCGGCACGCCCTTCGCTCGCACCTGCCAGAGGTCGTAGGCCATCTGCATGGCAAGCCACAGGTCGGCACGGCCGCCGTTTTCCGCGCCAAGCCACGCCTCCAGGCGCAGCGCCATTTCGGGGGAGATGCCGGCGCGCCCGTTGAGCACGCGCGAAAGCGCGGCGCGCGTGACGCCGAGCTGCGCCGCGGCCTCGGTCACGGTGAGCCCCAGTTCGGGGAGGATGTCCTCGCGCAACGTTTCGCCAGGGTGCGGCGGGTTGTGCATGCGTATCGTGTCGTTCATCTTGCTCGTGCCTCGGTGGTCATCGTCAATAGCAGGTGTCAGTGGTAGTCGTGATAGTCGACGAGGATCGCGTGGCGGCCTTCGAACGCGAAGGTCAAGCGCCAGTTGCCGTTGACGCTGACCGCATGGTGCCCGTCGAAACGGCCGTCCAGCGCATGGCAGCGCCAGCCCGGCACGTTCATGTCATGCGGCGACTCGGCCTCGTCGAGCCGAGCCAGTTGGCGCCTCAGACGCGGTATGTGATCGGGCCGGATGCCCGCCTTGGTGCCGGTGAAGAACAGCGCCTTCAGCCCTTTGTGATTCCACGACTTGATCATGATTCTCCAGACCAGGCAGATCGAACATGAATGGGTCTGGAGCCTGGCGGGGCCGGTTGGCCTTGGTACGCGCCCTCCGTATAGCGTATAGCCACACTATACGAATTCGCCATTGTGAGGTCAACGTATTGCAAGCAGAGGTTGATCTCGCGCAGGGCTCCAGCGCCGCCCGTCCTTGAGCGGCCAGAAAGAGCGTCCCACGGCGCGAGGGGCCGCAACAGTCAGCCATTCGGCTTACGTTTGAGCGACATTGCCCCGATAATCTCCTGCACGGGACTGAAACCGCATTCACGAAAGGAGTACAACGTGGCGCCACGCGACGCACGAAACGAGAGCGCACACGCCGCCGACGGCGTGTATTTCGGCCTGATGTCGGGCACCAGCATGGACGGCGTGGACGGCATTGCCGTGCGCTTCGAGGCGGGCCAGCGACCGGTGGTGCTGGCCGAAGCGTTCGTGGGCTTCGCGCAGGGACTGCGCGAGGCGCTCTTTTCGTTGCAGCAGCCTGGCGAGAACGAGATCGAGCGCGAGGCGCTCGCCGGCAATGCATTGGCGGCCCGCTACGCGGTGTGCTGCCACGAATTGCTGCGCGCGGGCAATCTTTGCGCCGACGGCGTGCGCGCGATCGGCGCGCACGGCCAGACCGTGCGGCATCGGCCCGAGAAGGGTTACACGGTGCAGATCCAGAATCCGGCGCTGCTCGCGGAGCTCGCCCACATCGACGTGATCGCCGACTTCCGTAGCCGCGATGTCGCCTCGGGCGGCCAGGGCGCGCCGCTCGTGCCCGCGTTTCACGCGACGCTGTTCGGCTCGCAGGAAGAAACGCGCGTAGTCTGCAATCTTGGCGGCATCAGCAACATCACGGTGCTTTCGTCCACGGGCGCCGTGCGGGGCTTCGACTGCGGCCCCGCCAACGCGCTGCTCGACCTCTGGGCCGAACGGCATCTGGGCAAGCCTTACGACGAGAACGGCAAGTTCGCCGCGAGCGGCAATCTGCATCAGCCGCTGTTGAACGCCCTGCTCGACGAGCCGTTCTTCGAGCAGCAGCCGCCCAAGAGTACGGGCCGCGACCTCTTCAATGCCGCGTGGCTCGACGAAAAGCTCAAGGGCTTCGAATCGCTCTCGCCCGCCGACGTGCAAGCGACGCTCGTCGCACTGACCGCCGTGAGCGTGGCGCGCGAAATCGAACGCCACGCGAGCGATTGCCGCGCGGTGTATGTCTGCGGCGGCGGCGCGCGCAATCCCGCGTTGATGGCGGCGCTCCAGAAAGCGCTCGAGACGGGCGGCGTGGCCGGGGTGCCGGTCATGACGACCGAGGCACTCGGCGTGCCGCCGCATCAGGTCGAACCGCTCGCCTTTGCGTGGCTCGCCATGCGCTGCGTGGCGCGCGAGCCGGGCAATCTGGCGGCCGTGACCGGGGCGGCGGGCGAGCGCGTGCTCGGCGCGATCTACCCGCGCTGAGCGTGCAGGACGGCCACGCGCCGCACCAATAGCCGCGCCAATAAAAAACGGGGCCGAAGCCCCGTTTTCATTTCAGCCAGGCCGTTCGATCAGACCGAGAACGACGAGCCGCAACCGCACGTGGTGGTCGCGTTCGGGTTCTTGATGACGAACTGCGCGCCATTGAGATCGTCCTTGTAGTCGATCTCGGCGCCGACGAGGTACTGATAGCTCATCGAGTCGATCAGAAGTTGCACACCGTTGCGGTTCATCACGGTGTCGTCTTCGTTGACCGCCTCGTCGAACGTAAATCCGTACTGGAAGCCCGAACAGCCGCCGCCCTGCACGAATACGCGCAGCTTCAGCTCCGGGTTGCCTTCCTCGTCGATCAGTTGCTTGACCTTGTCAGCCGCTGCTTCGGTGAAAACGAAGGGACCGGGCATTTCGGTCGCGGTGGTTTCGGTGACAGTGCTCATTCGAACTCTCCAGAAAAACTTCTAGCCGCTATTGTAGGGCTGTTCCTCAGATCGTGCTTAAGCCCACAAAATCAAGGGTTTCTCGCCCACGACAACAGCGCGCCAGATGTGAAAAAGCCGCCCGGCGCATGACAGCGCGGACGGCTTTTGCAGCAGCGCCGTGCCCCGCGAGGGGCACAGGCCAAAGCGCCAATCTGAAATTAACGCTTCGAGAACTGCTTGCGGCGACGTGCCTTGTGGAAACCGACCTTCTTACGTTCCACTTCACGTGCGTCACGGGTGACGAAGCCAGCTTGCGACAGTGCCGGCTTGAGCGTCGCGTCGTAGTCCATCAGCGCGCGCGTGATGCCGTGGCGAACTGCGCCGGCCTGGCCGGTTTCGCCGCCGCCGTTCACGTTCACCTTGATGTCGAACGTCGTGCCGTGGTTCGTGAGTTCCAGCGGTTGACGCACGATCATGAGCGACGTTTCGCGCGAGAAGTAGTCGGCGATGGGCTTGCCGTTGACGATGATCTCGCCCTTGCCCGACTTGATGAAGACACGAGCGACTGCGCTCTTGCGGCGGCCCGTACCGTAATTCCAGTTACCGATCATGTGGGCTCCCCTTAGATCTCGAGCGCCTTCGGCTGTTGAGCCGAGTGCGGATGCGTTGCGTCTGCGTAGACCTTGAGCTTCTTGATCATCGCGTAGCCCAGCGGGCCCTTCGGCAGCATGCCCTTCACGGCCTTCTCGAGCGCGCGGCCCGGGAAGCGTTCTTGCATCTTGCCAAACGTCGTTTCGTAGATACCGCCCGGGTAGCCCGAGTGACGGTAGTACTTCTTGTCCGTGGTCTTGTTGCCCGTGACCTTCAGCTTGCCGGCGTTAATGATGATGATGAAATCACCAGTGTCGACGTGCGGGGTGAACTCAGGCTTGTGCTTGCCGCGAAGACGGCGTGCCACTTCGCTGGCGACACGGCCGAGAACCTTATCCGTCGCGTCAATCACGTACCATTCGCGCTGCACTTCATGTGCCTTGGCGGAAAAAGTCTTCATGATCGATCCAAAAAATATGCTGTGCCCTGATTCGGTCCTGCTTGTATGGTGACGCTCGTTGGCGCCGGCGCAGGCTCTCCCTGGCTGAGGTTCCCCATGAAATTCCATGAAGGCTTGCCCCAGTTTCCCGCGGGCATGGATGCGGGAAACCCACGATTATAAAGGAAAAAATCCGCGGGAGCCAAGTTTTTGGTGCCGCGCGCGTGCCAAGCCCGCCCCCACCTGGCGATTTGTGCGCTTCTTGCTGTCATCTCGCGTTTATTTGACGCATATCGCCCTTATTCGGACGGACGCTTGTTTTGGATCGAGTGACGCGTCACACAATCAATCCGGATTTCAGGGAATGGTCAAGCGCAGGGTCGGTCTGGCCGACGATCCCCCCATCATCATGGATGCGCTGGAGTCGGCGCTGGTGGGCTCGGCTGAGCGAATGAAAGCGGGAATAAAAAAAACCCGAACGCACTGGTTCGGGCTTAATCCACCTTTTGGAGGAGGGTGGAGGAGACATGCTGAGGTGTCGTGAAACACGACAACCAACGAAACGAATTATACGGATCGACCTTGTGCGACGCAAGAGGATTTGCATTACGAAATTTGAAACCATAATGTGAAAAGCAATGCAGCCTCGGTGATTTCAGAAAAAGCACGGAAAATCATGGCATTGCCGATCGATCCTGCGCAAACCATGCGACGTGACTAGAGCGAAACCCCTAATTGCGTAGGGGAAATTGGCCTTGCACATCGGATGATGCGTCGCAACATTCAAGCGGGGCGCATGGATCGTGCGCCGCGATGCCCCCCGGACATACCAGTAAGGTGCGGGCTACAATGCCGTCTGAATCGAGAACTTGCGCAGGGGCAAACGCATGGAATGCAAAGTTAGCTGGATGGGTCAGGACGGTATGGCGTTCGCGGCCGAAACGGGCAGCGGTCACCTCGTCAACATGGACGGCGCGCCGGAAGGCGGCGGCCACAACCTCGCGCCGCGGCCGATGGAAATGGTGCTGCTCGGCACGGGCGGCTGCACGGCTTATGACGTCGTGCTGATCCTGAAGAAGAGCCGCCAGGAAGTGAGCGGCTGCAACGTGACGCTCAAGGCCGAGCGCGCGAGCGAGGACCCGAAGGTCTTCACGAAGATCCACTTCCACTTCACCGTGACCGGCAAGAACCTGAACCCGGCCACCGTGGAACGCGCGATCAACCTCTCGCACGACAAGTACTGCTCGGCGTCGATCATGATCGGCAAGACCGCCGAGATCACGCACACGTTCGAGATCGTCGCGGCCTAAGGCCCGGCGACGCTCACGCGATCGGCAAAAGAAAAAGCCGGCGCGGTTCTTCGATGAACCGCGCCGGCTTTTTGCATGAATGAGGCTGCAAAGCAGGCCGATAAGCCGGATTCTGTGCACGCGCCGCGTCCGAAGACGCGCCGCGCGTGGCAGCCATTCCTCTAGGCGCGCCATTGCTGACGCGCTCAAGCTTCCTACCCGCAGACGGAATGGGGGCCCCATCCTGCATCCCGAAGATGCGCGCCTGCCTACTTGGAATTGCTCCGGGTGGAGGTTACCGTGCCGTCTACGTCACCGCAGACGCGGTGCGCTCTTACCGCACCGTTTCACCCTTACCTGATCCCGACCGAAGTCGGGCCATCGGCGGTCTGTTCTCTGTTGCCCTGTTCCGCGTGTCGCCACGGATGGCCGTTAGCCATCACCCTGCCCTGTGGAGTCCGGACTTTCCTCGCCCCCTCGACCGAAATCTCGGGGCCGCGACTGCCTGGCCTGCTTTGCGAGGCGCGATCTTAGCACGTGCGGGCGCGTCGCGCCGGGGGCCGGATCGATTGCCGAATGCCGCCGATCGCCACCGAACGTTTAGCGCGCGCGGCGGCCCGCACGGAATACCGTGGCATCGTCGTAGAAAGCGGAATCTTCGTTTTGCGGCCACCAGCCCGGAATGCCCAGCACCGGCAGCGGCGCAAAGCTGCGGCCGTTGAGCGCACCGGGCGTGGCATCGGCGGCAAGCGTGGCGCTCACCGTTTCGTCCAGATGCGCGTCGCGTTGCGCGCGCGGCCAGGTGAAATAGGCTTCGGGGACCTCGACCACCCACGCATGCGCCGTGCAGGCCGCATAGGGCGCGATCAGCTTTTCGAGCAGCGCATGGCCGAACACGCGCACTTCACAGCGCGCGCCGCCCTCGTTGCCCTCGCCCTCACCCGCGCTTGCGAACCGGGCCGGCGTTTCCCAGGCCGAGCGCCGCGCCACGAACAACGTGCGCCAGTCGAAGCCGCGCAGCGCCGCCATGAGCGCCGGGTCCGACGACACGTACAGCACCGCATTCTCGTCGAACAACGTGAGCGCATCGCGCACGCCGCCGCGCGTCGGGCCCACGCCCAGCACGTCGATGGCCGCGGCCTGGCGCGCGTTCAGCGTCGCCTTGATGCGCGGAAACGCAAACCACGCGAGCGCGTTGAAGAAGTCGTGGAGATTGTGGCGCGTGGGCACACAGCCCGTCGCGGCGATGTGCGCCTCGTAGGCCGCGCCTTCGGGCAGGTCGTCCTGGGCAATGAAGCCAAGACGCTGCCCGCGCCCCGTGAACTGAACGCTGGCGCGCGCGTCGGCGTTCAGCTCGTCGAGATACGGCGCGTAACCCGCCAGCGCGGCCTGCTGCCAGCGCCGCCCGCGCGCTTCGTGTTGCGCGAACCAGGGACGCGCCCAGTCGATGTCGGCGAAACTGCCCGCGGGCAAGGTGCGACGCGGCGCTGGCATCGGTGCGTGCGCATCGATTGCCGCGACCGCAGCGACCGTTGCGCCCGCAGCCACACCCGGCCCCGCCTCGCTCAAGCGAGCTTCCAGCCGATCGTCTCGCCGCCGCGCAGCGGCACGATGGGCGTGCCGCCCGCTTCGACTTCGGCGGGCAGTGTCCAGGTCTCGCGGTGCAGCGTGACCGTTTCGCTCGCGCGCGGCAGACCGTAGAAGTCCGCGCCGTAGAAGCTCGCGAAGCCTTCGAGCTTGTCGAGCGCGCCCGCATTCTCGAACGCCTCGGCATAGAGCTCGAGCGCGTGCAGCGCCGTGTAGCAGCCCGCGCAGCCGCACGCGTGTTCCTTCAGGCCCTTCGCATGCGGCGCGCTGTCGGTGCCGAGGAAGAAGCGATGATCGCCCGAGGTTGCGGCCTCGACGAGCGCGACGCGGTGCGTTTCGCGCTTGAGCACGGGCAGGCAGTAGTAGTGCGGACGGATGCCGCCCTGGAAGATCGCGTTGCGGTTGTACAGCAGGTGATGCGCGGTGATCGTCGCGCCGAGCAGACCAGGCGCCGCGTTATCGGCACGGATGTAGTCGACCGCGTCCTTCGTCGTGATGTGTTCGAACACCACCTTGAGCGCCGGGAAGTCGCGACGCAGCGGCGTCATCACGCGGTCGATAAAGACCTTCTCGCGGTCGAACAGGTCGATGTCGGCGCTCGTCACTTCACCGTGCACGAGCAGCGGCATGCCCACTTCCTGCATCGCCTCGAGCGTCTTCGCGCACTTGCGGATGTCGGTCACGCCGGCGTCCGAGTTCGTCGTCGCGCCCGCCGGGTACAGCTTCACGCCGTGCACGAAGCCGCTCGCCTTCGCGCGGCGGATTTCCTCGGGCGGCATGTTGTCGGTGAGATAAAGCGTCATCAGCGGCTCGAACGTCGAGCCCGCCGGCAGCGCCGCGAGAATGCGCTCGCGGTAGGCGGCGGCCTGCTCCGTGGTCGTCACGGGCGGCTTCAGGTTCGGCATGATGATCGCGCGGCCGAACTGGCGCGCGGTGTGCGGCAGCACCGCCGCGAGCATGGCGCCGTCGCGCACGTGCAGGTGCCAGTCGTCGGGGCGGGCGAGCGTGAGAGTCGTGGGGGAAGAAGCGTTCATGGCAGGAATCAGCGCGGCTACGAATGAATGAACGGCGGTGCGCTCGCCGGAACGCGCGCAGGCTGCCGGAAATTCCGGGCATATCACGGGAACAAGCACGGCGCTGACCGATGCGGGATCAAGGCGGGCGCTGTGCGCACCGTCGCGTGCACACGACAATTCGCGACGCCTGCACGCCGGCGTGCGCCCTTCGACGCAAACCTGCAATGCATCCGACAAATTTCGTATTGGCGAGCTGCGGGCCGGTGATATGCTTGGAAAATCATCATTGTACCGGTTCATGTAACGACCCAGCGGCCCCGTCTGCGAGCGTAGCCGCCTTAGTTGCATCACGCACCATCAGCACCATGTGCCAACTTCTCGGAATGAACTGCGCCGCGCCGACGGACGTCACGTTCTCCTTCACAGGATTCGCGGCGCGCGGCGGCGCCACCGATCACCACGCCGACGGCTGGGGGATCGCGTTCTTCGAGGACAAGGCCTGCCGCCTCTTCATCGACAACGAGGCTTCGGCGCGCTCGCCCATCGCCGAGATGGTCAAGCACTACCCCATCAAGTCGCGCAACACCATTGCGCATATCCGCAAGGCCACGCAAGGCAGTTGCGCACTGGAGAACAGTCACCCGTTCCAGCGCGAACTGTGGGGCCGGCACTGGATCTTTGCGCATAACGGCGACCTTCAGGACTTCAATCCGGTGATGTCGGGCGTGTACCAGCCGGTCGGCACGACCGACAGCGAGCGCGCGTTCTGCGTGCTGCTGCAAGGTCTGCGCAAGGCGTTCCCCGGCGCCCAGCCACCGCTCGACGAGCTGTTCGCCGCGCTCGAATCGCTCACGCGCGAGATCACGCAGTTCGGTGTGTTCAACTTCCTGATGTCGAACGGCCAGGCGTTGTTCGCACATTGCTCGACGCATCTCTACTATCTGGTGCGGCGCTGGCCGTTCTCGACGGCGCATCTCGTCGACGCCGACGTGTCCATCGACTTCGCCAAGTACACGACGCCCGAGGACCGCGTGGCCGTGATCGCCACCGCGCCGCTCACCGACAACGAAGTCTGGACCCGCTTCGCCCCCGGCGACCTGATGATGTTCCAGCACGGCGACGTGATCGCGCAAACCAGCGTGCCGGTTCCGCAAAAGGTGCTCGACAAGCTCTCCAACCCTTGCCTCGATGCGTCCGCAAGCGCGCCACGCGCGGCGCAGCCCGGCGAGCTTGCCCCGGAGGCCGTGGAAGCCTTGCAGACCTGGGGCGAGTGAGGCTCGCGCAAGGCTCACGCCCAAGGCACACGCCGGAAACGAAAAAAGCCGCGCAACTTGCGCGGCTTTTTTTCTTGCGACTCCCAGGCGATAACGGCTGACGCGCGAGCGCCCCTCAGTGCAGGATCTTCGCGAGAAAGTCCTTCGCGCGATCCGACTTCGGGCTCGCAAAGAAGGCCTCCTTCTGGTCGTCCTCGACGATGAGCCCCTGGTCCATGAAGATCACGCGGTGCGCGACCTTTTTCGCAAAGCCCATTTCGTGCGTCACGCACATCATGGTCATGCCTTCCTGGGCCAGCTCCACCATCACGTCGAGCACCTCGTTGATCATCTCGGGGTCGAGCGCCGAGGTCGGCTCGTCGAACAGCATGGCGATCGGGTCCATCGACAGCGCGCGCGCGATCGCCACGCGCTGCTGCTGACCGCCCGAAAGCTGGCCGGGGAATTTGTCGGCATGCGCGCGCAGACCCACGCGATCGAGCAGCTTCAGGCCCTTTTGCGTGGCCTCGTCCTTGCCGCGGCCGAGCACCTTGATCTGCGCGAGCGTGAGATTCTCGGTAATCGACAGATGCGGGAACAGTTCGAAGTGCTGGAACACCATGCCCACCTTCGCGCGCAGCTTCGAGAGATTGGTGCGCTTGTCGCCCACCGACTGGCCGTTCACGAGAATCTCGCCCTGCTGGAACGGTTCGAGCCCGTTGACGGTCTTGATGAGCGTGGATTTGCCCGAGCCCGAGGGCCCGCACACCACCACGACCTCACCCTTCTTCACTTCCGTCGTGCAGTCGGTCAGCACCTGGAACTGGCCGTACCACTTCGAAACGTTCTTAATTGAAATCATCTTGCGACCTTTTTCTGAAGACCTTTCACAAGGCTCGACGCGACCACGCAAACCACGAAATAGCATGCGCCCGCGAACAGTACCATCTCGACCGTGGTGCCGTCACGATCGCCGATATTGGTGGCCGTGCGAAAGAAGTCCGCAAGGCTGATCACGTACACGAGCGAGGTGTCCTGAAAGAGCACGATGGCCTGCGTGAGCAAAAGCGGCACCATCGCGCGAAACGCCTGCGGGAGCACCACGTAGCGCATCGCCTGGCCGTAGCGCATGCCGAGCGCGAACGACGCGTTCACCTGCCCGCGCGGCACCGCCTGGATGCCGGCGCGGATGATCTCCGAATAGTACGCGGCCTCGAACAGCGAGAACGCGACCATTGCCGAGGCAAGGCGAATGTCGATGTCGGGCGAGAGGCCCAGCACGCTTTGCAGCACCTGCGGCACGATCAGGAAGAACCACAGCAGAACCATCACGAGCGGGATCGAGCGGAAGATCGTGACGTAGCCCTTCGAGAACCATTCGAGCGGCTTCACGCTCGACAGGCGCATGAGCGCGAGCAGCGTGCCCCACAGAATGCCGATCACGATCGCGCACAGCGTGATCTTGAAGGTGACGATCGCGCCCGTCCACAGCGTGGGCAGCGCGCCTGGAATACCGCTCCAGTCGAAATGATGCATCACTTGCCTCCGATGTAGCCGGGGAGCCGGGACTTCGACTCGACCCAGCGCATGAGCGCCATCACCACGAGATTGATGAGCACGTACGCGAGCGTGACCGCGATGAACGACTCATAGGTCTGCGCCGTGTAGTCGACGAGCTGGCGAGCCTGGGCCGAGAGATCGAGCAGGCCGATCGTCGAGGCGACCGCCGAGTTCTTGAAGATGTTGAGGAACTCGGAGGTGAGCGGCGGCACGATGATGCGGTACGCGACCGGCAGCAGGACATAGCGATACGTTTGCCACTGCGTGAAGCCCATCGCGAGGCCGGCTGCGCGCTGGCCGCGCGGCAACGCGTTGATGCCCGAGCGCACCTGCTCGCACACGCGCGCGCCGGTGAAAAGGCCCAGACACAGAATGGACGACGAAAAGAATTGCGCGTTGGGCGGCAACTGCTTGAACCAGTTGCCGAGCGCGGGCGGCAGCAGTTCCGGTATCACGAGATACCAGACGAAGAACTGCACGATCAGCGGGATGTTGCGAAACACGGCCACATAGACCGTGCCCGCTCCCGAGGCCCATTTATTGGGCGCCGTGCGCAGCACGCCGAAGAACGATCCCACGACGAGCGCGATCACCCACGCGGCGAGCGACACCGTGACCGTGACCCAGAGGCCCGAGATGAGCCAGCCGAGATAGGTGGTGGGTTCGCCGGTGGAAACCGGACTCAGCAGAATGCCCCAGTTCCAGTGATAGGACATGAAAGAACTCCAGGAAAAAAGAACGGAAGAAGGCGGCCTTCTTCCGTTCCGTTCCAGTTACAAGCCGGGTGCGGGACGAACCCGGTCGCCGATCAGTCGATTGCCTTGTCGTTCGGATTCTTGAACAGCGCCTTCATGTCGTCGCTCATCGGGAAGTTCAGGTTCAGGCCCTTCGGCGGAATCGGCGACTCGAACCACTTCTTGTAGATCGCGTTGCCGTCGCCCGAGGTCTGCACCTTGGCGATCGCGTCGTCGGCGATCTTCTTGAACTCGGGGTCGTTCTTGCGCATCATGCAGCCATACGCTTCACGCGACTGCGCCTGGCCGACGATCACGAAGTCGCCCGGATTGTTCGACTTCGCGCGCTCGCCCGCGAGCAGCGCGTCGTCCATCATGAACGCCACCGCGCGACCCGTGGAGAGCGTCATGAACGACTCGCCGTGGTCCTTCGCGCTGATGATGTTCATGCCCATGCTCTTGTCCTGGTTCATCTTGCGCAGGAGGCGCTCGGACGTCGTGCCCGCCGTCGTCACGACGGTCTTGCCCTTCAGGTCGGCGAAGTCCTTGACGCCCGAATCCTTCTTCGTCATGAGCCGCGTGCCGATCACGAAGATCGTGTTCGTGAAGGCAGCCTGCTGCTGACGTTCCGCATTGTTCGTGGTCGAGCCGCACTCGATGTCCACCGTGCCGTTCTGCACGAGCGGAATGCGGTTTTGCGACGTGATCGGCACGAGCTTGACCTTGAGGTTGGGCATGTTGAGCTTCTGCTTGACCGCCTCGACGATCTTTTCTGCGTAGTCCTGCGAATAGCCGATCACATTCTGCTTGTCGTCGTAGTACGAAAACGGAATGGACGACTCGCGGTGACCCAGCGAAATGACGCCCGTGTCCTTGATTTTCTTGAGCGTGCCCGATTCCTGCGCGAAGGCGCCGGTGGCGGCGAAACCCAGGAGCGCGAGGATTGTGGCGGTCTTTTTGATCTGCATTTTTTTCTCCGTTGCAATACGTTGCAGGTAACTCATTGAGTGTAGCAAAGTAATTATTTTGAAAGAATCAAGAGTGACCCTGGCGCAACGCGCGCAGCGCATTTTCCCCTCCAGATGTGCGAAGGCGGACGCCCCCTTGTGGAGAGCGTCCGCCTTCTCTGCGCCTTGATGTGCAGCGCAAAAACTGTCACTGGCACTGATGCCAGTTCGGGCCCCGGCGCGCGCCTTTACCGGCCGCGCGCGGCGCCCTTTCTCCTGCTGGTCAGGGATACAGGCCGCGCATTTCGCGCGCCATCAGAATGCGCTTACATGCAACGATGAACGCCGCCGTACGCATCGAGACCTTCTGCTCGCTCGAAACCTGCCACACCGCCGTAAAGGCTTCGCGCATCACGCGCTCGAGACGTTCGTTGATCTCGTGCTCGGTCCAGAAGAAGCTCGAGAAGTCCTGCACCCACTCGAAGTACGAAACCGTCACGCCGCCCGCGTTCGCCACGACGTCGGGAATCACGAGAACGCCCTTGTCGTGCAGGATGTCGTCGGCTGCCGTCGTGGTCGGGCCGTTCGCGCCTTCCACGATGATCTTCGTGCGGATCTTGCCCGCGTTCTTTTCCGTGATCTGGTTTTCCAGCGCGGCCGGAATGAGGATGTCGGTTTCGACGGTCCAGAATTCGTCGTTCGCCATCACTTCGGCGCCCGCGAAGCCCGCCACGCCGCCCGTCTTCGCGACGTGCTCGAGCAGCGCTTCCGCGCTCATGCCGCTCGAGTTATAGAGCGAGCCGGTATGGTCTTGCACCGCGACGATCTTCGAGCCCGCTTCCTGGAAGAGGCGCGCGGCAATGCCGCCCACGTTGCCGAAGCCCTGCACGGCAATGCGTGCGCCGTCGATCGAAAGACCCGTGCGGCGCGCCGCTTCGCAGCCCACGACGAACACGCCGCGGCCCGTGGCCTCGCGACGGCCGAGCGAGCCGCCGAGCGAAATGGGCTTGCCCGTCACGACGCCCGTGGCCGTCTGGCCCTGGTTCATCGAGTAGGTGTCCATCATCCACGCCATGATCTGCTCGTTCGTGTTGACGTCCGGCGCGGGAATGTCGGTGTTCGGTCCGATGATGATGCCGATTTCGCTGGTGTAGCGGCGCGTGACGCGCTCGAGCTCACCACGCGAAAGCGTGCGCGGATCGACGCGGATACCGCCCTTCGCGCCGCCGTACGGCACGTTCACCGCAGCGTTCTTCACCGACATCCACGCGGACAGCGCCATCACTTCGGAGAGCGTAACGTCCTGGTGATAACGCACGCCGCCCTTGCCGGGACCGCGCGAAACGTTGTGCTGGACACGATAGCCTTCGAAGTGCGCAACGGTGCCGTTATCGAGTTCGATGGGGCAATCGACGATCAGGATGCGCTTGGGGCGCTTGAGCGTTTCGAGCCAGCGCGAGAGCGAGCCGAGATACGGCGCGACGCGATCGACCTGACGAAGATAGTTGCCCCACGGGCCGAGATCGTCGGCGTGGAGATAGGAGGGAACCGACTGCAATTGGGAAGACATGAACGCTCCGATCGAACAAGTGGTGCCATTGTCAGAAAACGCCCACGTGAAATCCAATGCCGTTTGATCATCCCGTTATGCTTTTCGTGCATAACGTCCCCGAAGTCGAAAAAACGTGTCGCGGGCGCCGTGTTTCCGGCCTTACAGGCTGAAATAACCTGACTGTTTGCACGATTGATGGTGATCATCACGCGATTGTTGCTGCGCGCGAAATACATCAATGCGGTGTCGATGGATGTGCCACGCGAGAGCCGCGCTCCCGTTGCGGGCGCCGCCGTTTCGCATCGTCCTGCGCCTTACAGTGCGTTCAGGTTGGCGCTTCGTCAGCCTGCGCGGCCGCCGCGCGCCGCCGCGCCCTCGCGTTGCGCAAGCTCCGCGCTCACGGCTTCCCACAGTTCGCGCACGAGCGCCTGGCGCGCGTCGTCGCCTTGCGTCGCGAGTTTGTCGCGATACAGGCGGATTTCCATGTCGAGCGTGAACTGCCCCTCGGGCACGCCGCGCGTGCCGCGATCGAGCCGGATCAGATGTCCCTGCGCCACCGCGTCCTCCACCGCGCTGTGCGGCAGAAAGGCGATGCCGTGACCGGCCAGCGCCATCGCCTTGAGGCCTTCGGCCATATCGGTTTCGTACACGCGATCCAGATAGAGCCGCGCCGGTGCGTTGGCGACGATCACCTCGGTCATGCGGCCCAGATAGGCGTTCGGCGTGTACGAGAGATACGGTGCGGGCGCATCGGGCGTGCCCGGCAGCGTGTAACGCGCGCGCCCTGCCCGCTGCGATGCGGAGTACGGACTGATCGACTCGATGCCGAGTGTAAGCGTGTCGTATCGCGCGGGGTCGAGCGTCACCGGATGGCTCGGGTGGTGGTAGCCCATCACGAGGTCGCAGCCGCCTTCCACGAGCGAGAGCACGGCGTCGTGCACGTTGAGCGCGCGCAGGCGCGTGTGGATGCGGCCGAGCTTCGCCTCGATGTGCTGGAGCCAGCGGGGAAAGTACGTGAGCGATAGCGTGTGCGGCACCGCGAACTCGATGGTCGCGGCGGGCGTGGCCGTATGGCCGCGCAGCAGCGTGCGCGCCTCGTGAAACTGCGAGAGCATCGCGAGCGCCTGCTCGTAGAAAACCTGGCCCGCGGCGGTGAGGCGTGTCGGATAAACCGAACGATCGATCAGTTCGGTGCCGAGCCACGCTTCGAGCGCCTGGATGCGGCGCGAGAAGGCCGGCTGCGTCACGTGGCGCAACTCGGCCGAGCGGCTGAAACTATGCGTCTCCGCGAGCGAAACGAAGTCTTCGAGCCATTTGAGTTCCATGCGGGGCCAGCAAGCGGATGAGAAGTCCGCATTCTAGGCCCGCGCGCACGCGGCCGGGTGGCGGCGCGGCGAATTTCGCGCCGTGCCGGCGGGACGCTTTGGAAGACGCTTAACGGGACGCCGTGCCGAGCGCGGCTTGCACTTGCGCGACCACGCCGCTCCAGTCGCCGAGCGTGGACTGGCGGAACACGCGCGCCGACGGATACCAGACCGAATCGACGCGATCCTTGCCCCAGCGCCAGTCGGGCTGCGCGGCCAGCAGCACCCACACCGGCTTGCCGAGCGCGCCGGCGAGGTGCGCCACCGAGGTGTCGACGGTAATGACGAGGTCGAGCGCCGCGATAAGCGCCGCCGTGGCCGCGAAGTCGTGCAGATCGTCGCCGAGCGCGTCCATCGGCCAGCGCCCCGCGACTCGCGCGAGTTGCGCGGCCCCCTGTCCCTTCTGGATCGCGAACCAGGCGTTGCCGGTGAGTTCGGCAAGCGGCAGGAGCGACTCGAGCGGCACGGAGCGGAACGCGTCGAAATGGTGGCGCGGGTTGCCCGCCCACACGAGCCCGATGCGGCGACGCGCGGCGCCGGACAGCGCATTCACGCGTGCGCGCCACGCAACGGCCTGCACGGGGTCGGCGCGCATGTAAGGCGTCGCGGCGTGGATCGGCCGGCCGGGGAACTTGAGCGGGAGGCTCATCACGTCGCACCTGTAGTCGTATTCCGACGTGAAGGCTTCGTCACTCGGCGCGGCGTCGAGCACGCGCGCCACGCCCGGCACCGTCGCGGCGAGCGTCGCCAGTTCCGGGGCGACCCACGCGTCGACCTGCGCGCCCATCTGCGCGAGCAGGCCCGCATAGCGCACGAACTGGATCTGGTCGCCCACGCCCTGCTCGCGGCAGATCAGAAAACGCTTGCCCGCGAGCGGCTCGCCTTGCCATTCGGCGCCAGGCCGTTTGGGGTAATTGGGTTTGCCGATAGTGGTGATCTTGCGGTTTTCGAACAGCGGCCAGCCGTCCGCATAGTCCTCGCGCCTGAGCATCAGCATGCCCAGCTGGAAACCCGATTCCGGCAAGCCGGGGTTCAGTTCCAGCGCGCGGCGATATTCGACTTCCGCTTCGTCGTAACGCGCGAGCGCCGTTAGTGCAAAGGCGAGATTGTTGATGACGCCCGCCCCGTCGGGCTTGAGCTCGATCGCGCGGCGGTAAAGCGGAATCGCCTCTTCATAGCGGTGCATCGCATCGTAGGCGTAGCCGAGTTCGAAGAGCGCGAGCACGTTGTCGGGGTCGCGCGCGATGACGGGCTCGAAGCAGGCGGCGGCTTCGGCGTGCTTTTCCATGCCGCGCAGCAGCCGGCCCATATGGATCAGCGTATTCGGGTCGCGCGGGTCGAGCGCCGCGGCCGCGCGGAATTCCTCCAGCGCGTCGGCCTTTTGCCCGGCCGCTTCGAGCGCGCGCCCGAGGTTGAACGCAAAATGCGCCGAATTCGGCTCCAGCGCGCGCGCGCGACGGTAGTGCTGCGCGGCGTCCGCGCGATCGCCGAGTTCCATCAGCGCATTGCCGAGGTTGTTGTGCGCGTTCGCGAAATCGGGCGCGATAGCCAGCGCCTTGCGCTGCCACGCGGCGGCGCCCGTGTGGTCGCCCTGGCGCGCGGCGACCACGCCGCGGTTGGCCTGGTATTCGGCGTTGTCCGGCGCTTGCGTGAGAGCGCGGTCGATCAGGGCAGCGGCTTGCGCCAGGTCGTCGCGGCCGAGCGCGATCACACCGAGATAGTGCAGCGCGCCGGGATGATCGGGCTGCGCGTCGAGTGCGGACTCGTAAAGGTCGCTTGCGTCGTCGATCCGGCCCGCGCGGTGGTAGGCGAGACCGGCGTCGACCAGGGCCGCGGCCTGCTCGGAAGAGAGGGTGGAAGCGAGAGCGGAAGCATTGGAAGACATGGCAGCAAACATTTGATTAAGCGCAAACTTTTGACGTGATCGCACTCTATACCCGTCTCAAAACCCCCGATCTCGTTAAGCGGCCGGCGCGACGGAACGCCTCAGGGCGCATCGCACACCCGCGCTAAGCCATGCCTGACAGCCCCGCCCTCGGGCCCTGTCGGCGAGGTGCTAAAATACGCGGTTCCCGCCGTCGTCAATCCGACCGCAACCGACCGCCAACTGAGTCCTACTGAGCGTAACGCCCCACGTTACGTCCCCATCATGTCCGACACTCGTCCCGATACCCTCTTCGCGCTCAACGCGCTCTCCCCGCTCGACGGCCGCTATGCCTCGAAAACCGAAGCCCTGCGCGACTGGCTCTCGGAAGCCGCATTCATGCGCAACCGCGTGACCGTGGAAATCCACTGGCTGATCGCGCTCTCGCAGGCGGGTTTCGCGGAGGTGCCGCGCTTCTCGGAAGCGTCGGAGCAGTTCCTGCTCAAGCTCGCCGAGAACTTCACGGCGCACGACGCCGCGCGCATCAAGGACATCGAGCGCGTGACGAACCACGACGTGAAGGCCGTGGAGTACTGGCTCAAGGAGTCGGTGAAGGGTCAGCCGGAACTGGAGCGCGCAAGCGAATTCATCCACTTCGCCTGCACCTCGGAAGACATCAATAACACGTCGCACGGCCTGATGCTCGCGGGCGCCCGCGAGCACGTGATCCTGCCGGCGTTGCGCTCGGTGCATCAGCGCCTTGTGACGCTCGCGCACACGCACGCCGAGCAGCCGATGCTCTCGCGCACGCACGGCCAGCCGGCCAGCCCGACGACGCTCGGCAAGGAAATCGCCAACGTCGCGGCGCGTCTCGCGCGCGCGATCACGCGCATCGAGAAGGTCGAACTGCTCGGCAAGATGAACGGCGCGGTCGGCAACTTCAATGCGCACCTCTCGGCATATCCGGAATTCGACTGGGAAGCATTCTCGAAGAAGGTCGTTGAAGAGCGCCTGAAGCTCACGTTCAACCCGTACACGATCCAGATCGAACCGCACGACTACATGGCGGAACTGTTCGACGCCGTCGCGCGCGCGAACACGATCCTGCTCGACCTCGATCGCGACGTGTGGGGCTACATCTCGCTCGGCTACTTCAAGCAGAAGACGAAGGCTGGCGAAATCGGCTCGTCGACCATGCCGCACAAGGTCAACCCGATCGACTTCGAAAACTCGGAAGGCAACCTCGGCCTCGCCAACGCCACGCTGCGCCACCTGGCCGACAAGCTGCCGGTCTCGCGCTGGCAGCGCGACCTCACCGACTCGACCGTGCTGCGCAACATCGGCGTGGCGTTCGGCTACTCGCTGCTGTCGTACGACGCGCTGATCCGCGGCCTGGACAAGCTCGAAGTGAACCCGCAGCGCCTGAACGACGACCTCGACGCAACGTGGGAAGTGCTGGCCGAGCCGGTGCAGACGGTGATGCGCCGCTACGGCATCGAGAACCCGTACGAGCAGTTGAAGGAACTCACGCGCGGCAAGGGCATCACGCGCGAAGCGTTGCAGACGTTCGTGAGCGGTCTCGCGATTCCTGAAGACGCGAAGAAGCGTCTGCTCGACATGACGCCCGCGTCGTACGTCGGCAAGGCCGTGGAACTGGCGAAGCGCATTTCGTAATCGCCATACGGCCAGGCCATAAAAAAAGCGCTCGATTGAATCGAGCGCTTTTTTCGTTTACCGCCGCCAACGCGTTATCGCTGCGCGCGGCGCACTTCCAGTTGCTTCATCACCTCGTCGACGATCTGCTCGGGCGAGAGTTCGATGCTCACCTCGATCGCCTCATCCGGGCCCGGCGCTTCGAGCGTCTCGAGCTGGCTTTGCAGCAGCGACGGGTCGAAGAAGTGGCCGGTGCGCGAAGCGAGGCGCTCGTGCAGCACGTCGAACGAGCCCTTCAGGTACACGAAGCACACGTCGCGATCGTTGCCGCGCAGGATGTCGCGATACGAGCGCTTGAGCGACGAGCACGTGAAAACGGCCGTTTCGTGCGCGCGCTGCTTCTCCTCGATCGCGGCGCGAATCGTACGCAGCCACGGCCAGCGGTCGTCGTCGGTGAGGGGGATGCCGTCGTGCATCTTCTTCTTGTTGGCTTCGCTGTGAAAAGCGTCGCCATCGGTGAAGTCGCACTTGAGGCGCTCGGCGAGCATTTCGCCGATGCGTGTCTTGCCGGCGCCCGACACGCCCATCGCTATCAGGATCATTTACCGCTCCAGTTCTACACCACCGCTGCCAAGGCAAATGTGAGGCCAAGGCCCAGCAGCGAAATAATCGTTTCCAGCAGCGACCAGGTCTTGAACGTCTGACCCACGGTCATGCCGAAATACTCCTTGATCAGCCAGAATCCGCCGTCGTTGACGTGCGAGAAGATCAGCGAGCCCGAGCCCGTAGCGAGCACGAGCAGCTCCGGCTTCACTGTCATGCCGCTGGCCGACGCGATCGGCGCGACGATGCCGCATGCCGTGGTCATGGCGACCGTGGCCGAACCCGTGGCAAGACGGATCAGCGCGGCGACGAGCCAGCCGAGCAGAAGCGGCGACAGATGCTCGTTCTGCGCCAGCTCGACGATCTGCTTCGATACGCCGCTGTCCATCAGCACGCGGCCAAAGCCGCCGCCCGCGCCGACGATCAGCGTGATGCCCGCGATCGGCGCGAGACAGTCGCCGCAGAACTTCTGGATCTGCTCGCGCGTGAAGCCGCGTTGCGCGCCGAAGGTCCAGAAGCTTACCAGCACGGCGATCAGCAGGGCGACGTCCGAGGTGCCGATAAAGTGCAACAGATTGTTCGGCAGCGTCTTGGGCGTGAACACGAGATCGGCCCAGCTACCCACCAGCATCAGGATCACGGGCAGCAGGATCGTGAAGAGCGTCACGCCGAAGCTCGGCAGTTCACTATCGGGCTTGGGATCGGCCTTGCTCACGAACTGTTCGGACAGCGGATTGCTCTCCGGCAGCTTGATGAAGCGGTGAATGAAGAGCGCGAACAGCGGCCCGGCAATGATCGCCGTGGGCACGCCTACGATCAGGCCGTAAGCGATGGTCTTGCCGATGTCGGCGTGATACGCCTGCACGGCGAGGAGCGCGGCCGGGTGCGGCGGAATCAGCCCGTGCACGACGGAGAGACCCGCCACCATCGGCAAGCCGATCAGCAGCAGCGACTTGCCGGTGCGCTTGGCGACGTTGAACGCGATCGGAATCAGCAGCACGAAGCCGACTTCGAAGAACACCGGCAAGCCGACGATGATCGCGACGACCATCATGGCCCAGTGAATGTTCTTCTCGCCGAACCAGCGGATGAGCGTCGTGGCGATGCGCTCGGCGCCGCCCGATTCGGCCATCATCTTGCCGAGCATCGTGCCGAGGCCCACCACGATGGCGATGTGGCCAAGCGTGTTGCCGTTGCCGGTTTCGAACGACTTGACGATCTGATCCATCGGCATGCCGACGGCCAGGCCGAGCAGCAGCGAAACGATGATCAGGACGAGAAACGGATAAACCTTGAAGCGCGTGATCAGCAGGATCAGCGCAGCGATCGCGACGAGCGCGTAAATCAGCAGCATGCTGCCGTGGGCCACTCCCATGAGGCTCTTCTCCAGGTAGTTGTTCGATGTCCTTTCGCCCGGTGCGGTGACGCGTGCGCGGCGGCGGCACACGTGGAATCCACGCGGTGCGAAAGGGGCCGGCCGTCGCCGGGCCGGGGATTGTAGAGGTTATAACGACTTTTGGCGCAGCGTGCTGGAAAGACGAGCGAGCCGCGCAAGGCGCGCCTGAAAGGCGCCGTTTGCGCGGCTCGTATGCCCCCAGACTCGCGGGCGCAGCGTTCCGGTCATCGTTGCGCCGCAACATGCGGCGCGGGGTCAAGCGAAGCGGTATCAGCGCACCGGGCGCGACAGCTCGCTCGCGGCATGCGCGAGACGCGTGATTTCGTCCCAGTTCTGCGAAGCGAGCGCCGCCTTCGGCGTGAGCCACGAACCGCCCACGCACACCACGTTCGGCAGCGAGAGGAAGGTCGGCGCCGATTCGGCGCTGATGCCGCCCGTCGGGCAGAACTTGAGCGTCGGGAACGGGCCATGGAACGCTTGCAGCATGTTCAGACCGCCGGCCGGCACTGCCGGGAAGAACTTCACGATCTCGTAACCCAGCTCCATCGCGACGATGATGTCGGTCGGCGTCATCACGCCCGGCAGGAGCGGCAGGCCCGCGTCGAGCGACGCCTGATGGATCTCGCGCGTGAGGCCCGGCGACACGCCGAACTGCGCGCCGGCCTGCTTCGCGAGTGCGCAGTGCTCGGGCTTCGTGATCGTGCCCACGCCCACGACGATGTCCGGCGCGATTTTCGCGGCGCGCTCGATGGCTTCGAGACCGGCCTTCGTGCGCAGCGTGATTTCCAGCACCTTCACGCCGCCCGCATGCAGCGCGCGCGAAACGTGCTCGCCCTGCTCCGGCGTGTCGAAGGCGAGCACCGGAATGACGGGACCCAGGCGGACGATGTCGGCCACTGTGCTATTTGCCATGTTCAGGCTCCTTGATGATGAAATCAGTTCGCGGCGTGGGCCGCGGCGTTCGTCGCGTGCGTGAGCGGTGCGGCCGGCGCAGTCGCGGCCTGCTCGCCGACGAGCGGCCCGAACACCGTTGCGCCCAGCTCGGCCGGTGCGGCGGCGGCGCGGAACACGCCAAACAGCTCGCGGCCGAAGCCCACTTCGTTGAGATCCTGGTGCGCGGGCTGCGCGACCGGGCGCGCTTCCCACTCGGCGGCGTCCACTTCGATGTCGAGCAAGCCTTCCACGGCGTCGATCACGATCATATCGCCGTCGCGCACCTTGCCGATCGGCCCGTGCAGCAGCGTTTCCGGCGAAACGTGGATCACGGCCGGCACCTTGCCCGACGCGCCCGACATGCGCCCGTCGGTGACGAGCGCCACATGAAAGCCCTTGTCCTGCAACACGCCGAGCAGCGGCGTGAGGCGGTGCAGCTCCGGCATGCCGTTCGCGCGCGCGCCCTGGAAGCGCACGACAGCCACGAAATCGCGCTCCAGCTCGCCGTGATCGAACGCTTCCTGCACGGCTTCCTGCGAATCGAACACGATGGCGGGCGCACGCACCTTGCGGCGCTCCGGCGCCACGGCCGACACCTTGATGACGCCGCGACCCAGGCGCCCCTGCATCAGGCGCAGGCCGCCGTCCGGCTGGAACGGCGTCGCGAGCGGACGCAGAACGGACTCGTCAGCGCTTTTTTCCACGGCCGAAACCCACGTGAGCTTGCCGTCGATGAGCTTCGGCTCTTCGGTGTAATGACGCAGGCCCTTGCCCGCTACAGTGTTCACGTCTTCGTGCAGCAGCCCGCCGTCGAGCAGTTCGCGCACGAGGAAGGCGATGCCGCCCGCCGCGTGGAAGTGGTTCACGTCGGCCTTGCCGTTCGGGTACACGCGCGCGAGCAGCGGCACGGCGTCCGAAAGCACGTCGAAATCGTTCCAGTCGATGATGATGCCCGCCGCCCGCGCCATCGCCACGAGGTGCAGCGTGTGATTGGTCGAGCCGCCCGTGGCCATCAACGCGACGATGCCGTTGATCACGGCCTTTTCGTCAACCACGTGACCGATCGGCGTGTAGTTGCCGCGCTCGACGGTGAGTTCGAGCACCCGGCGCGCCGCAGCGGCGGTCAGCTCGTCGCGCAGCGGCGTATGGGGATGGATGAAAGCGGAGCCCGGCAGATGCAGGCCCATGATCTCCATGAGCATCTGGTTGCTGTTGGCCGTGCCGTAGAACGTGCAGGTGCCGTGACCGTGATAGGCGGCCGCCTCCGATTCGAGCAGCGCCGCGCGGTCGCACTGGCCGGTGGCGAACTGCTGGCGTACCTTGGCCTTGTCGTCGTTCGAGATGCCGCTCGTCATCGGGCCGGCGGGCACGAAAACGGTGGGCAGATGGCCGAACTGCAACGCGCCGATCACGAGGCCCGGCACGATCTTGTCGCACACGCCCAGGCACAGCGCCGCATCGAACATGTTGTGCGTGAGCGCCACGGCCGTGCTCATCGCGATCACCTCGCGCGAGAACAGCGACAGCTCCATGCCGGCGTTGCCCTGCGTGACGCCGTCGCACATCGCCGGCACGCCGCCCGCGAACTGCGCCACGCCGCCGCCTTCGCGGGCCGCCTTCTTGATGATGTCGGGGAAATCCTTGTAGGGCGCGTGCGCCGAGAGCATCTCGTTATAAGCCGAGACGATGCCGATGTTCGGCTCGCGAATCGACTTGATCGAGATCTTGTCGCGGCCTTCGAGGCCGGCGAAACCGTGCGCAAGATTCGCGCACGAGAGCGCGCCACGCGCCGGGAAACGATCCTGAGCGGCGGCAATGCGCGCGAGATAGGCCTCGCGGGTCGGCTTGCTGCGCTCGATCACGCGCTGCGTGACCTTCATCAACTGAGAATGCGGGGAAACCATCGAATCTCCTTCCTTCTTGTCTCGGCGGGGACGCTCGGGGCCAGATCAGGCGCGCCTGCGGCGCTCCAGACAGCGATGGCGCGATGTTAGTAGAAAAACTACAAGCAGACAATCCCGGTTAGACCCTGGGGGCGCAACGTTACACGAACGCCTAGTCTTATTACTGACGGGACTCGCGCGACGCTGCACAACCAACCCGGAGAGAAGCAAACGACGATCCTGTAGTTTTTGTACATAACGTCCGATCCGCTATAGTCCACGGATCTTTCAGCATAGTGCGAGTTTCCCGATGCTGCTGTCCCAGGTGAAAGCCATGCGCGAGCAATTGCGCCCTTCGGAGCGCAAGCTCGCCGATTACGTGGTGGAAGCGCCGCGCGAGGTGCTCGACCTTTCGATGACCGAGGTCGCCGAGCGCGCGGGCGTGAGCCAGCCGACCATCGCGCGGTTCTGCCATGCGCTAGGGTTCTCGGGATTCCGGGAGTTCAAGATCCGCCTCGCCCAGGCCGTTGCCGCCGACCTGCCAACGGAACATCCGGCCGTCTATCGCGACGTGAGTCCGAACGAACCGGTGCCGGGCGTCGCGGCGAAGGTGCTGGACCGGACCATCGGCGCGCTCGTGCAGGTGCGTAACAACCTCTCGACCGACTCGCTCGCCGCGGCCATCGACCTGCTCGCCAACGCTGCGCGCATCGAGTTCTATGGCGCGGGCGGCTCGGGCATCGCCGCGCAGGACATGCAGCACAAGTTCTTTCGCCTCGGCATGCCGAGCGTCGCGTACGCCGACCCGCACACGTTCCTGATGTCGGCGGCGCTGCTCGGGCCCGGCGACGTGGTCGTGGCGATCTCGAACACGGGACGTACGCGCGACATCGTGGACGCCGCGCGCACGGCGCTCGGCCGTGGCGCGAAGGTCATCGCGATCACGCATGGCACATCGCCGCTCGCGCGGCTCGCGAGCGTAGGCCTGCACGCAAACGTCGACGAGGACACCGACGTCTTTTCGCCGATGACTTCACGCACCTCGCATCTCGCGATCGGCGACATCCTCGCGGTGGGCGTGGCGCTCCAACGCGGCCCCGAACTCGCTGAAAAGCTCGCCGACGCGAAAGACATCATCGCGCGGCGAAGGCTGGACCCGAACGGCTAAACCCGAACCGCTGCATTCGCTGCGCCCTCTCTCGCGCTAAAAAGCGTCGACGCAAAAAAAGCGGACTCCCGAAAGAGTCCGCTTTGTCGCTTTGTGTCCGGGCGCGAACCACACGCCCGAACGCAAACCATGATTCCGGCTGACCGGAAGCGGCCGTACCGCGCCGCGTCCGGTTCGCCCTCAGGCGCTTACCACTGGTACGACATACCGCCGCCGAAGGTCGCGCCGCCGCTCGAACCATAACCACCGCCCAGCTTCACCTTGAGGTTCTGGGTGATGCGAGCCGATGCGCCCAACGCCACGGCCTGGTAGCCCTGGAAGTTCGCCGTACCGACACCCACCGCGATGGTCTTGCCCTGATCGACGTCCGGGATCATCGTGAGCGCCGTTGCCGCCGCCACGCCGCTGTATGCGGTGCGCGCCACGGAGTTCACGTTGCTCTGGAGCGCATTCAAGCCGCTCTGCAACTGACCCATGTTCGCCGCGTCGGTCGGGTTGACGCCGTTCGCCACATTGGTGATGCGACGTTCGTTGCCCTCCGAACCCACGGACACGGTGTTGTCCTCGTCCGCCACCGAGTTCGCACCCAGCGCAACCGAGTTGTTGCCCGTGGCCTTCGCGCTGTCGCCAATCGCCGTCGAGCTCGCACCCGAAGCAATCGCACCACCGCCCGCCGCGATCGAGTTGGTGCCCGTGGCCGAAGCCGCACCGCTCGTCGTGTTGGTCGACAGATACTCAGAACCGCTGACGTTGATGTTCTGGATCTGCTGGTTCAGGTTGGCGACCTCGACGTTCGTCGCGTAGAGCTGCGAACCGTTCACCGCGTCGAGACTGTCGGCATTCAGCGCGCCGTTCGCTACGTTGGTCAACGCAACCGCAGTCGTGGAGTCCGTACCGCCCAGCGTAATCTTGTCGTGTGCCGACGAGTCGTACTGGACCGCGTTCGCAACCTGACCTTCGATGTTCGTCACCGTTTTCGCGATGTTCGTCACACGGCCGTCGATGTTCGAGATCGCGCTACCCACGTTGTTGAACGTGCCTTCAGCCAAGGCATACGTCGGAGCCGAAATCGAGCCATCGGCGTTGACCGTCGAACCGCCACCCAGCGCGCTGGCCGTGCTGGAGCCCGCGGCGTAGAGCTGGGCGCCGTTCACGGCGTCGCTGCTGCTTGCCGAGACTTGACCCGCCTTGACGTTCGTGATGAGAACAGCCGGCTTGTCCTTGCCGCCGCCAAGCGTGACCGTGCTCATCGTCGAATCGTCGTAGGCAACGAAGCCGTTCATCACGTTGCCCGAGCCGTCGATCCTCGCGCCCATCGCTTCGAGCTGCGCAACGTTGACCGCGTCGTTCGAGTCCACGCCGTTTGCCACGTTATGCAGCACGACAGGCGCATGGCCCGAACCACCGAACGTCACCGAGTTCATCGACGTGTCGTCGTACGCCACGAACGCGTTGATGATGTTGCCCGATGCGTCGGTCTTCGCGCCCAGTGCGTAGAGCTGCGAGCCGTTCACCGCGTCGAGGCTCGAGACGGTCAGCGCGCCGTTCGCCACGTTGGTCAGCACGACCGGAGCGTGATCCGCACCGCCCAGCGTGACCTTGCCCATCGACGTATCGTCGTAAGCCACGAACGCGTTGGTGATGTTGCCCGATGCGTCGGTCTTGGCGCCAAGTGCGTACAGCTGCGCACCGTTCACCGCGTCGACGCTCGATGCGTTCATCCCGCCGTTCGCCACGTTGGTCAGCAGGACCGGAGCGTGACCCGAACCGCCCAGCGTCACCGAATTCCACGATCCGCTGTCATAGTGCACCGCCAACGGATCCGTGCCCGGGCCAACACCGGCCAGCGCGTCGAGCGCGTCACCCACGTTGTGGTAGGTCCCGCCGGCGACCGTATAGGTCGGGTTCACGAGCGCACCATTCGCATCGACCGTCGAACCAGCGCCCAGCGCGCCGGCCGTCTGGCTTGCAAGACCGTAGAGCTGCGTACCGTTCACCGCATCGACACTCGAGGCATTCACCTTGCCAACTGCAACGTTCGTCAGCACAACCGGAGCGTGATCTGCATCGCCGCCAAGCGTGACCTTGCCCATCGACGTGTCGTCGTACGCCACGAACGCATTGGTGATGTTGCCCGAAGCATCCGTCTTCGCGCCCAGTGCATAGAGCTGCGCACCGTTCACCGCGTCAACGCTCGAGGCGCTCATCGCACCGTTCGCCACGTTGGTCAGCTTGACCGGATCATGATCTGAGCCGCCCAGCGTTACCGTGTCGTGCGCCGATGTGTCGTACGCCACCGCATCTGCCAACTGACCGTTGATGTTCGTGATCTGACCGTTGATGGTCGTGACATCGCCCGCCAGGTTCGACACATTCGTGTTCGTCGCATTGAGCTGCTGACCGTTCACCGCGTCCAGGCTCGTGGCGTTCAGCGCGCCATTCGCCACGTTCGTCAGCGTAACCGCGTCATGACCCGAACCGCCCAGCGTCACCGTGTCGTGCGCCGACGTGTCGTACGCCACCGCATCTGCCAGCTTGCCGTTGATGTTCGTGATCTGACCGTTGATGGTCGTGACATCGCCCGCCAGGTTCGACACGTTCGTGTTCGTCGCATTCAACTGCTGGCCGTTCACCGCGTCCAAGCTCGTGGCGTTCAGCGCGCCGTTCGCCACGTTCGTCAGCTTGACTGCGTCATGACCCGAGCCGCCCAGCGTCACCGTGTCGTGCGCCGACGTGTCGTACGCCACCGCATCTGCCAACTGACCGTTGATGTTCGTGATCTGACCGTTGATGGTCGTGACATCGCCCGCCAGGTTCGACACGTTCGTGTTCGTCGCATTCAACTGCTGGCCGTTCACCGCGTCCAGGCTCGTGGCGTTCAGCGCGCCATTCGCCACGTTCGTCAGCACAACCGGTGCGTGATCCGCATCGCCGCCAAGCGTGACCTTGCCCATCGACGTATCGTCGTACGCCACGAACGCGTTGGTGACGTTGCCCGAGGCGTCCGTCTTCGCGCCCAGTGCATAGAGCTGCGAGCCGTTTACCGCGTCAACGCTCGACGCGTTCATGCCGCCGTTCGCCACGTTCGTCAACGTAACCGTGCCGCTATGATCCGTGCCACCCAGCGTCACCTTGGAGAGCGAATTGTCGTCATAGTGCACGGCCATCGAATCGTTGCCACCGCCACCGTTCTTGCTCAGTGCGTCAAGCGCGTCACCTACGTTGCTATAGGTCTCGCCCGACAGCACGTAACTCGGAGCACCGATCGAACCGTTCGTGCCCACCGTGGTCGAGCCGCCCAGTGCCTTGGCGGTCGAGTCGGCCAGACCGTAGAGCTGCGAACCGTTCACCGCGTCGAAGCTCGCCACACTCACCGCGCCATTCGCCACGTTGTGCAGCGCGACCGGTGCGTGCGTCGTGCTCTCGCCGAACGTGACCGAACTCATCGACGTGTCGTCATATGCCACAAACTTGTTCGCGATGTTGCCCGAAGCGTCCGTCTTCGCACCCAGTGCATAGAGCTGCGAGCCGTTCACCGCGTCAACGCTCGACGCGTTCATGCCGCCGTTCGCCACGTTCGTCAGCACAACCGGTGCGTGATCCGCATCGCCGCCAAGCGTGACCTTGCCCATCGACGTGTCGTCGTACGCCACGAACGCGTTGGTGATGTTGCCCGAGTCGTCCGTCTTCGCGCCCAGTGCATAGAGCTGCGAGCCGTTCACCGCGTCGACGCTCGAAGCGGTCATCCCACCGTTCGCCACGTTCGTCAGCGCGACCGGCGCGTGCGACGTACCCGACCCGCCCAGCGTGACCTTCGTCATCGCCGAGTCGTCATAGTGAACCGCATCGGGATCCGTACCGCCACCACCACCACCACCGTTGTTCAGCGCGGCAAGCGCATCACCCACGTTGTTGAAGGTCTTGTCGCCGACCTTATAGGTCGGGGTCACGATCGAGCCATCCGCGCCAACCGTTGCACCAGAGCCGAATACGCTGACGGCATCCGTCAACTGGCTGACGTTCACCGCATCGGTGCCAGCCGTACCCTTCGCGACGTAGATGATCTGGCGCTGCTTGCTCGCCGAGCCCACCGAAATCGAGTTCATGCGGTCTGCGACCGAACTCGAGCCCAGCGCAACCGAATCCGTGACGCCACTGAGGACGTTGGTCGCGCGACCGAGTGCGATGGAGTTGGTGGCCGTCGCATTGACCTGCGCCATCGTACCGAACGTCATGGAGTCCGTGGCGTTGGCGATCGAGGTATTGCCGAAGGCGAGCGAATTCAGACCATATGCCCGCGCATTGGAACCCACCGCGACCGCGTTGTTTTGCGAGCCGATAGCACCGTTACCCAACGCAAGCGAATTGTTCCCCAGCGCCAGGGCGCTACCGAGCGCGAGCGCTTGCTGTCCGGTTGCAGTCGCGCCGGAGCCGATTGCCGTTGCGCCGGACGTGGCTGCCGAACTGGCTGCGCCAATTGCGGTAGACAGCGCGCCCGTTGCCGTGGCCGCCGCACCAATCGCCACGCTGTAGTCCGCCGCAGCGTTAGCGTTGTCGCTCCCGTCATCCGCACCGTTGGCCTGGAAGTACGGACTGCCCGAAGCCGCGCCAACCGTGGATCCGACCATCGAACCCGACGATTGAACGGCCTGAACCGCCTGAACCTGCTTGCTGACCGACTGGAGCTGGTTGTCGACATTCTGGATAGCCATCAGCATCTGGCTATTGGACTGCTTGAGCGCCGCTTGCGTATTCGTCGTGGTGACACCCAGCAAGTCGTCTATCTGACCGAGGTTCACTGCGTCATTGGCGTTCTCACCGGCGGCCACATTGGTGATTCGACGCGTCAGACCGGTAGCGCTGTTACCCACGGAGATCGTATTCCTTACGTCCGCCACCGAGCCGAGACCCAGTGCAACCGCATAGGGAGCCGTGGCCGTCGCCGCGCTAGACGTGTTCCAGGTCGCGCCGAAACCGCCGATGTACGGGTTGCCCGTCAAGACGGCGTCGTGCATCTGCTTCACGTTGACCGCGTCGGTAGGCGCCTCGCCAGCCGCCACGTTGGCCAACTTGACTGGATCATGCGACGTGCCCGAGCCGCCCAGCGTCACCGTGCTCATCGACGTGTTGTCATACGCCACGAACGCGTTGCTGATGTTGCCCGAGGCATCGGTCTTCGCGCCCAGTGCATAGAGCTGCGAGCCATTCACCGCGTCGAGGCTCGATACGGTCAGACCGCCGTTCGCCACGTTCGTCAGTACGACCGGCGCGTGCGACGTGCCCAAGCCGCCCAGCGTCACGGTGTTCATCGACGTGCCGTCGTACGCCACGAACGCGTTGCTGATGTTGCCCGAGGCATCGGTCTTCGCGCCCAATGCATAGAGCTGTGAGCCATTCACCGCGTCGAGGCTCGATACGGTCAGACCGGCGTTCGCCACGTTCGTCAGCTTGACCGGCGCGTGCGAGGTGCCCGAGCCACCCAGCGTGACCGAATCGTGCGCCGACGAGTCGTAGATCACCGCGTCAGCCAGTTGACCCTTGATCTTCGTAACGTCACCGGAGATGTTCGTCACATCACCCGCGAGGTTCGACACATTCGTGTTCGTCGCATTGAGCTGCTGGCCGTTCACCGCGTCCAGGCTCGTTGCGTTCAGCGCGCCGTTTGCCACGTTCGTCAGC
>NZ_QEOB01000001.1:705843-743789 GCF_003096875.1 Paraburkholderia unamae | reverse complement strand
GAGGTTCGACACATTCGTGTTCGTCGCATTGAGCTGCTGGCCGTTCACCGCGTCCAGGCTCGTTGCGTTCAGCGCGCCGTTTGCCACGTTCGTCAGCTTGACTGCCGCGTGACCCGAGCCGCCCAGCGTCACCGTGTTCATCGACGTGTCGTCATATGCCACGAACGCGTTGCTGATGTTGCCCGAGGCATCGGTCTTCGCGCCCAGTGCGTAGAGCTGCGAGCCGTTCACCGCGTCAACGCTCGACGCGGTCAGACCGGCGTTTGCCACGTTCGTCAGCTTGACCGGCGCGTGCGAAGTGCCCGAACCGCCCAGCGTCACCGAATTGTGCGCCGACGAGTCGTACATCACCGCGTCAGCCAGCTTGCCATTGATAGCCGTGATCTGGCCGTTGATGGTCGTGACATTGCCCGCCAGGTTCGACACATTCGTGTTCGTCGCATTGAGCTGCTGGCCGTTCACCGCGTCCAGGCTCGTTGCGTTCAGCGCGCCGTTTGCCACGTTCGTCAGCTTGACTGCCGCGTGACCCGAGCCGCCCAGCGTCACCGTGTTCATCGACGTGCCGTCGTACGCCACGAACGCGTTGCTGATGTTGCCCGAGGCATCGGTCTTCGCGCCCAGTGCATAGAGTTGCGAGCCGTTCACCGCGTCAACGCTCGACGCGGTCAGACCGGCGTTTGCCACGTTCGTCAGCTTGACCGGCGCGTGCGAAGTGCCCGAACCGCCCAGCGTCACCGAATTGTGCGCCGACGAGTCGTAGATCACCGCGTCAGCCAGCTTGCCGTTGATGGTCGTGATCTGGCCGTTGATCGTCGTGACATTGCCCGCCAGGTTCGACACATTCGTGTTCGTCGCATTGAGCTGCTGGCCGTTCACCGCGTCCAGGCTCGTTGCGTTCAGCGCGCCGTTTGCCACGTTCGTCAACTTGACTGCCGCGTGACCCGAACCGCCCAGCGTCACCGAGTTCATCGACGTGCCGTCATACTGCACAGCCGACCCGAGCGCGGCAAGCGCATCACCCACATTGTTGTAGGTCGTGCCACTGATGGCATAGGCCGGCTTCACGACCGAACCATCTGCGCCAACCGTTGCGCCAGAGCCGAATACACTAACCGCATCAGTCAACTGACTAACGTTCACCGCGTCGGTGCTGGCTGTACCCTTTGCCACGTAGGTGATCTGGCGCTGCCGGTTCGCCGAGCCCACCGAAATCGAGTTCATGCGGTCGGCGACCGAACTCGAGCCCAGCGCGACCGAATCCGTGACGCCACTGAGGACGTTGGTCGCGCGACCGAGCGCGATGGAGTTGGTGGCCGTCGCACTAACCTGCGCCATCGTCCCGAACGTCATGGAGTCCGTGGCGTTCGCGATCGAAGTGTTGCCGAACGCGAGCGAGTTCAAACCATATGCCCGCGCATTGGAACCCATCGCGACCGCGTTGTTTTGCGAGGCGATAGCACCGTTACCCAACGCAAGCGAATTGGTCGCCGACGCCAAGGCGCTACCGAGCGCAAGCGATTGCTGACCGGTTGCGGTCGCGCCGGAGCCGATTGCCGTTGAGCCGGACATGGCTGCCGAACTGGATGCGCCAATTGCGGTAGACAACGCGCCCGTCGCCGTGGCCGCCGCACCAATCGCCACACTGTAATCCGCCGCAGCGTTAGCGTTGTCGCTGCCGTCACCTGCGCCGTTGGCCTGGAAGTACGGACTACCCGAAGCCGCGCCGACCGTGGACCCAGCCGAGGCTCCAACCGTCGAACCCGTCGATTGAACTGCCTGAACCTGCTTGTTGACCGACTGGAGCTGATTGTCGACGTTCTGGATGGCCATCAACATCTGGCTGTTGGACTGCTTGAGCGCCGCCTGAGTATCCGTCGAAGCCACACCCATCAATTCGTTGAGCTGGCCGAGATTGACTGCATCGTTATCGTTCTTGGCCGTCCCCACATTGGTAATGCGACGCGTCAGCGTGCTGCTACCCACGGAGATCGTGTTCGGCTCGTTTGCCACCGAGCCGAGACCCAGCGCCACCGCGTAAGTCGCCGTAGCCTTTGCAGCGCTAGGCGAGTTCCAGGAACCGCCGTAACCACCGATGTACGGGTTGCCCGTCACGACGGCGTCGTGCATTTGCTTCACGTTGACTGCGTCGGTGTTCGCCACGCCCGCTGCCACGTTCGACACCGTCACCGGCGTGGTCGAACCCGCGCCGCCCAGCGTCACCGTGGTCATCGAAGTACCGTCATAGTGGACCGCCAACGGATCGGTGCCGCTGCCGCCCACGTCCAGCGCAGCAAGCGCGTTGCCGACGCTGTTGTATGTCCCGTTCTTGAGCACAAAGCTCGGTGTGCTGATCGAGCCGTTCGCGTTCACGGTTGTCGAGCCGCCCAGCGCGCTCGCCGTGCTCGAAGCGAGCCCATAGAGCTGCGAACCGTTAATGGCATCGACGCTGCCCGCGTTCACGGCACCCGCAGCCACGTTGGTCAGCGCGACCGGAACGTGCGATTTCCCAACGCCGCCGAGCGTGACCGCGTTATGCGCCGTTGAGTCGTACAGCACCGCGTCGATGTTGCCGCTGGCGTTCGTGATGCTGCCGTAAAGCGCCGTGAATGCATCGCCAGCGTTGCTGTACGAGTTACCACCGAGCTTATACGTCGGCGCCACGAATGAGCCCGTGCTCGTCATTGACGAACCGCTGCCAAACGCCTGAGCCACCGAGTTACCCAAGCCGTAGAGCTGCGAACCGTTGACCGCGTCCTGACTATAGGAATTGACCGCACCGTTGGCGAGAGCGATGATCTTGTTGCCGGTCAGGCTGGTCTGGTTCTCAAGGAAGATGCCGTTGCCCGCCCCAACGAGTACTGTTCCGCTAGTCGCGTTGAACGACATGTAGGTCTGGTTTCCAACTGCGGCCCCACTATAGGCGCGGTTTTGGTAACTGCCGTTGATCCACAAGCCGCCCCCGGCCGCATAGCAATCCCCGACGGCCTGGAGACCCATATTCGCAATGATGGACGTACCGTCGGTGGCACCGGCATGGCACTCCTCAATAGTCCCGCCTTCTTGGGCAGCGAATGCGGCAGGAGAAATTGCCCCCATGACCGCCAGCGCCATGGCCGAGCGGCCGAGATTCGTCCGCGTGAGTGCGCCGACCACCGCGTCGATGCCCAGACCCGCAGAGCCGCTTGCGCTCTTGCTACGTCCGCTCGCATTTTCCTGCACGGCAACCCACGTTTTCGTCGACTCGTTCCAGACCGAGCGATACACCTTATTCATTTGCAATCCTTAATTATTTGTCAAGATCCACAAAATTCGACGGGTCTTGCCATCCCGCCAGAAACCGCACTCAAACCAGCGCGAACTCTTTCGTCTACGAATGTCTTGCTGCGGAGCGTCCGGTGCCGCCTCGCAACCCACGCCGGACCGGCTCAATGAGATTGCAGTTGGAACCGCTCCCGTTTTGGCGGCCACAATCGCCTTGCCGTGCGACAAGCAAGATTCCTGTGGATACGTTCCCTACCGATCCATACGTCTTGTTCATTCGTTGCCCCGTGTAAAAAAGGAACATCCATCGAGTCGCCCACTGGTGTACGGACTTACCGCGCCATGGTTTTGAATGCGTGGCATAAACCGACGGCAATTTCCATTCAACACCCTGCCGATCGATATTAATAATTCTTACTAATCGCGCAGAAATACGTTTACCCAGAACAAACTCAGATAAACCTGACAGAATTTCGGGGTCCGTACGCAGTGACAGTTGGGACTTTATGGGCTTGAATTCACAAGGAATATAAGAGAACTCTTAAACAAAAATATCCTGCGAAACGGGATAAACGTGGCCGTGAATCGCGCTGACACGGCGTCCCAAGCCGATCAGAACAGGCTGGCAGAATTCTAAAAAAGTTAATTTTACTTTTCAGGCGTGTAAGGTTGATTTTTTCCAACTCGAGAAGCTATGGTGATCGCCCACTACATTTAAAAACATCATTTATTACAATACAATTCATAAAACCCCACACGAATACAGGGTTATCCTTATAAGGAATCGTCAAAAATCGTGGGAATCGGATAATTGATCGAGTCAATTCATTTTTAGGAATTAGTACGTCAATACGTCTCCCGTCGCGAGACGCATCGCTTCGCCTGACGCAGATGCATCTCCTCTCCTCCACCGCACCGTTGCATCGCAACAACACCTTCCTTCCCTGGCGGCTTTGAGACTTGTCCTATATGACAGCCTCGATCCGACGAATAGACTTTGTATGTCGGGAAACGCTGACATACATTTCACCTCACACGAGGCCAACCGAGCGCCACGCATCCTTCGCCAGCATCGCGCCAGTTGTGCGCCTACACGCCGGCCACGCTTTAATCGCGCCTCCTTCGTTTCCCGTTGCGCAAGCCACACGGCTTCGTCGTCACACCCAAGGAAACGCCATGAAACGCATGTTCATCATCGCGGCCGCCAGCGTCCTGGCTACGGCCGCCTATGCTTCGGCCACGCCGAACGCGAGCAGTCCCATCTCTGAAAAGCTCCAGCTCGAACTGCTGGAGCACCAGTGGACCCAAGCCGCATCCGCAGGCGACCGCCCGGTGCTCAACGACTTGCTGGACGATAAGTTCATCGAAATATTTCCCGGCAACGTCCGGCGCAACAAGAACGACCTGCTGGCCGCTCCCGCGCTGCCGGCCGGCGGTTCACAGGTGCTGGAGGATGTGCGCGTGCAGGTGCTGGACGACGTCGCGGTCGTGACCGGCATCAACCGGTTCACGCCGGCGGCGGGCTACAAGGCGGTGGAGTATCGCTTCACCGACGTGTTCGTGAAGCGCGAGGACGGCTGGCGCGTTGCGGCGGCACGCATGCGCCGCAAGGAAGCGGGCAGCGCTTGATCTGCCCGCGGGGAAGTGAGGAAGGGAGCGTCAGAAAGGCTTGATGACGGCAAGCGCCACCGCAGCGAGCATGCCGAGCACCGGCAGTTCGTTGAACATGCGATACCACTTGTCCGAGCGCCGGTTCTCGCCGCGCTCGAAAGTCTTGAGCAGGCGTCCGCAGTAAGCGTGGTACGCGATGAGCAGCACCACCACGGCCACTTTCGCGTGGATCCAGCCCTGCCCCCGCCCGATGCCCACCACGAGCCACAGCCAAAGCCCGCAAAGCAGCGCGGGAACAGCGATCATCGTCATGAAGCGATAGAGCTTGCGCGCCATGATAAGCAGGCGCTTGACGGCCGCGGGCTCGGTTTCCATCGCGAGGTTCACGAAGATGCGCGGCAGGTAAAAGAGGCCCGCGAACCAGGAGGCGATCAGCACGATGTGAAATGTCTTGACCCAAAGCATCGACATCTTTTTTCTTCTTCGTGAGCGATTGAACAGTCAGGCGACGCGCTGCGACACGCGCCGCCGCCAGTGCCGCGCGATTACTGACGGCCTTCGCCGTGGCCCAGCACCACGTATTTGAGCGAGGTCAGCCCTTCCAGGCCAACCGGGCCGCGTGCATGCAGCTTGTCGTTCGAAATGCCGATCTCGGCGCCGAGGCCGAACTCGAAGCCGTCGGCGAAACGCGTGGAGGCGTTCACCATCACGCTGGCCGAGTCCACTTCGCGCAGGAAGCGCATGGCGCGGTCGTGGTCTTCGGTCACGATCGCGTCGGTGTGGTGCGAGCCGTAGTGGTTGATGTGCTCGACTGCGTCGTCGAGCGTGTCGACCACCTTCACCGCCAGCACGGGCGCGAGGTACTCGGTGCGCCAGTCTTCTTCGGTAGCGTCCACGAGCGGGCCGACGCCGGCTTCCGCGAGAATCGCGCGTGCGGCTGCATCCACGCGCAGTTCCACTTCCTTTTCGCGATACAGACGGCCAAGCGGCGGCAGCACGTCACGCGCAATGCCGCGCGCGACGAGCAGCGTCTCCATCGTGTTGCAGGTGCCGTAGCGATGCGTTTTCGCGTTGTCGCACACGGTCAGCGCCTTCGCGAGGTCGGCGCGGTCGTCCACGTACACGTGGCAAATGCCGTCCAGGTGCTTGATCATCGGCACGCGCGCCTCGGCCATCAGGCGCTCGATCAGGCTCTTGCCGCCGCGCGGCACGATCACGTCCACGAATTCCGTCATGGTGATGAGCTTGCCCACCGCCGCGCGGTCAGCCGTCTCGACCACCTGCACCGCATCTTGCGGCAGGCCCGCCGCCCCGAGCCCTTCACCGATCAGCTTCGCGAGCGCCGTGTTGCATTCGAGCGCCTCGGAACCGCCGCGCAGGATGGTGGCGTTGCCCGATTTCAGACACAGCGCCGCCGCGTCGATCGTCACGTTCGGCCGCGACTCGTAGATGATGCCGATCACGCCGAGCGGCACGCGCATCTGCCCCACCTGAATGCCGCTCGGGCGGAACTTGAGGTTGCCGATCTCGCCGATCGGGTCCGCCAGCGCGGCCACCTGGCGCAGGCCTTCGACCATCGTCTTCAGCGCCTTGTCCGAGAGCGTGAGGCGGTCGATGAAGGCCGCGTCGTGGCCCTTCTCCTTCGCGCGCGCGAGATCGCGGGCGTTCGCCTCCTTGAGCTGCTGCGCGTCGCGCTCGATGGCTTGCGCCACCGCGTCGAGCGCCGCGTTCTTCGCGGCCGTCGAGGCCCGGGCCATCGCGCGCGAAGCCTTGCGGGCGCGGCGGCCGAGATCGGTCATGTACTGGTCGATATCCATGGTGTTTTCTGTAGTGCGGCGCGCCAGTCGCAGTCAGCGGGATGCGGGCGAGCGGTTCGATTCAATGCGGTTCAAGCCGATTTTAAGGCCAGCCGCCTGGGTTTGCTGGGCGTGGCCGGAAAGCCCGGGAGGCGCAGCGGGCGTCAAGCAGGTGCCGTAGCGCCAGTTGGGGCGAGCGTCGAACGCTTCAGCCCGGGCGGCGCGACGGCCCTGCGGTGCGTGGTCGGGCCGCCGCCGCAGCGGCGGCTGCCGCCGCGGCCGGGCTGGCCGGCTGGGCGCGCCCCGGCGCAGCAGCACCACGCGCGCCGCCGGCGGCGCGCGCCTGCGTCGCACCGTCGCGGGGCGCGGCCACCAGCATCGCCAGTTCGAAGAGGCCGTCCCAGGCATCGGGCGGCAGCGCGTTGCGCCAGTCGGCGCGCGATTGTCCGGAAAGCCCCTTCACCTGGCGATCGAGGCGCGCGGCGAGCGCGAGACCGCGTTCGAGCGGCGCTTCGGTCAGCCGCGAGAGCGCGGGCCCGATGAGCCGCTCGCGCGGCCCCCACACACGGTTCTCGCGCAGCAGCACGGCAAGCGGCTTGCCCGCCGCCACGCCGCGCTTGATGCGCAGCAGCGTGCGGATTTCCTCAACCACGGCCCACAACACGAGCACCGAGGCCTCACCTTCGCCGCGCAACCCGTCGAGCATGCGGGAGAGGCGGCCCACGTCGCCGGTGAGCATCGCTTCGTTGAGCTTGAATACGTCATAACGCGCGACGTTGAGCACGGCGTCGTGAATCTGCTCGAAATTCAGCACGCCTTGCGGATACAGCAGCCCAAGCTTCTGGATTTCCTGATGCGCCGCCAGCAGGTTGCCTTCCACGCGCTCCGCCACGAATTGCAGCGCGCGCCGGCCGTCCTCGCCGGGCGCCACGCGCTGGCCTTGCAGCGCAAGACGCTGGCCGATCCAGTTCGGCAACGCGGCGCGCTCCACGGGATCGACCTTCAGCGCGACGCCGCTTTCGGCCAGCGCCGAGAACCACGCGGACTTCTGTGTGGCTGCATCGAGCCGCGGCAGCGTGACGAGCATCAGCACGTCGGGATTCGAGGCAGCGGCGAGGGTCTTGAGCGCGTCCGCGCCTTCCTTGCCGGGCTTGCCCGAGGGAATGCGCAACTCGACCAGTTGGCGATCGCCGAACAGCGACATCGACTGGCTCGCGCCCAGCAGCGAACTCCAGTCAAAGCCGCGCTCGACCGTGAACACCGAGCGGTCGGTGAAGCCTGCCGCGCGTGCGGCCGCGCGGATGCGGTCGCACGCCTCCTGGGCGAGCAGGTGCTCGTCGCCATAGACGACGTACAGGCCGGCCAGGCCTTTTGCGAGGTGCGGTTCGAGTGCGTCGGGTCGCAGTTGCATGAATCGGTCGGGGATCGCTCAGGAAGTGGACACGGCGCGCGTCAGAGCGGCGGCGGCGGCAGCGGCGCGCGCGGCGACACACCCGGCACGACCTGATCCGGCGTCGGGTTCAGCGTCTTCAGCACGGCAAGACGCCGCATGAGCTGGTCGACGGCATCGTTTTGCATGTCCGTGAACAGCAGTTCGGCTTCTTGCGACTTGGCGGTCGAGAACTGGTCGCTATAGGTCATGGCGCGGTTCAGCGCGATCGTGCTCGGCTGGATCAGCACGGTGCCGTCCTTGCCCACCAGCGTGTAGTTCAGCCAGTAGTTGATCTGGTATTCCTCGACGGAGCCGAACGAGTTGAGCGTGAGCGTGCTGAAGTTGCGCGTTTCGGTCACGTGCAGCACGGCGTCGGCATTGGCCGTCGATTCGACCACCACCGAGTCGCTGCCGCCCTCGACCATGCGCGTGAGGCGCCCATTGAACGACGGCGGCGCGCCGACGACGGCGAGACGCTTGAACGCGAAGTTATGCTCGCCGCGCAGCTGGAAGCCGCACGCCGAGAGGACCAGCGCACCGCCGGCCACGAGCGGGAACAGCCTGAGGAACGATCTGCGAATCACATGGACTCCCTGGGTTCGCGACAGAGTCGCCGGTGCCGGCTCGAGCGGCGCGGCGCGTTAGATGCGCGCAGCGCCGCCAGCATGGCCTTGATTGCGCTTAGACCACGACGTTCACGAGGCGGCCCGGCACGACGATAATCTTCTTCGGTGCACGGCCTTCCGCGAACTTGACGAACATCTCGTGTGCGAGCGCGGCGGCTTCGATCGCTTCCTTCGGTGCGTCCTTCGCTACCGTCACCGCGCCGCGCACCTTGCCGTTCACCTGGAGCACGAGTTCGATTTCAGCCTGTTCCAGCGCCTTCTCGTCGACCTTCGGCCAGGGCGCGTCGAGCAGCGTGCCGTATTCGTCGCCGTAACCCAGCGCCTTCCAGAGTTCGAACGCGATGTGCGGCACGACCGGGTACAGCACGCGCAACAGCACGCCGAACGTTTCGCGCTGCACGCCTGCGCCCGCACCCTTGGCGCTGTCGATGGCGTTGAGCATCTTCATCGACGCCGAAACGACGGTGTTGTACTGCAAGCGCTGATAGTCGAAGTCGGCCTGCTTGAGCACGCTATAGACTTCGCGGCGCAGCGCCTTTTCGACGTCGGTGAGCGCGGCGGCGTCGAACGAGGCGCGCGACTTGATCGCATCGGCGTTCGCCACCCCGAAGGCCCACACGCGACGCAGGAAGCGGCTCGCGCCTTCCACGCCCGCGCCAGACCATTCGAGCTGCTGCTCGGGAGGCGCCGCGAACATCGTGAACAGACGCGCCGTATCCGCGCCGTACTGGTCGATCAGCACCTGCGGGTCGACGCCGTTGTTCTTCGACTTCGACATCTTCTCGATGCCGCCCAGCACCACGGACTGGCCGTCGGCATTGAGCGTGGCGCCGGTCGGGCGGCCCTTGTCGTCATGCACGACGGTCACGTCGGCCGGGTTGTACCAGGTCTTCTTGCCCGCGGCGTCTTCGCGGTAGAAGGTTTCGTTGAGCACCATGCCCTGCGTGAGCAGGTTCTTCGCCGGTTCACCGAACTTCACGAGGCCCAGGTCGCGCGAGACCTTCGCCCAGAAGCGCGAATACAAGAGGTGAAGAATGGCGTGCTCGATGCCGCCGATGTACTGGTCCATCGGCATCCAGTAGTCGGTGCGCTCGTCCACCATGTTCTTCGCGTCCGGCGCGGCGTAGCGGTAGAAGTACCACGACGAGTCGACGAACGTGTCCATCGTGTCGGTTTCGCGCTTCGCGTCGGCGCCGCAGGTCGGGCACTTGCAGTTCAGGAACGCTTCGGACTTCGCGAGCGGGTTGCCCGTGCCGTCCGGCACGAGGTCTTCCGGCAGCACGACCGGCAGATCCTTTTCCGGCACCGGCACATCGCCGCAGCTCGGGCAATGGATGATCGGGATCGGCGTGCCCCAGTAGCGCTGGCGCGAAATGCCCCAGTCGCGCAGACGCCACGTGACCTGCTTGTCGCCGAGGTCGAGCGCCTTGAGGTCGGCTGCGACGGCGTCAACGGCCGCCGTGTAGGCGAGGCCGTCGTACTTGCCGCTGTTCACGCATACCGCGCGTTCCTTGTCGCCGTACCATTCCTGCCAGCCGTCGAGCGAATACGTCTCGCCTTCCACGGCGATCACCTGCTTGATCGGCAGGTCGTACTTCTGGGCGAACGCGAAGTCGCGCTCGTCGTGGCCCGGCACGCCCATCACGGCGCCTTCGCCATAGCTCATCAGCACGTAGTTGCCGATCCACACCGGCACCTGCTCGTGCGTGACGGGGTGCGTGACGGTGAAGCCCGTGGGCACGCCCTTCTTTTCCATCGTTGCGACATCGGCTTCCGCCACGCCGCCACGCTTGCATTCGTCGATGAACGCTTGCAGTTCCGGCTTGCCCTGCGCGAGACGCGTGGCGAGCGGGTGCTCGGCCGCGATCGCCGCGAAGGTCACGCCCATGATCGTGTCGGCGCGCGTGGTGAACACGCGCAGCAGCTTCTTCTCGCCGTCCAGCTCATACGGGAAGCCGAAGTTCACGCCGAAGCTCTTGCCGATCCAGTTCTGCTGCATGATCTTCACGCGCTCGGGCCAGCCGAGGCCGTCGAGGTCGTTCAGCAGTTCGTCGGCGTATTGCGTAATGCGCAGGTAGTACATCGGGATTTCGCGCTTTTCCACGAGCGCGCCCGAGCGCCAGCCGCGCCCGTCGATCACCTGCTCGTTGGCGAGCACGGTCTGATCGACCGGGTCCCAGTTCACCGTGCCGGTCTTCTTGTAGGCAATGCCCTTTTCGAGCATCTTCAGGAAGAACCACTGGTTCCACTTGTAGTAGTCGGGCTTGCAGGTGGCGATTTCACGCGACCAGTCGATGGCGAGGCCCATCGAGTTCATCTGGCCCTTCATGTACTCGATATTGTCGTACGTCCACTTCGCCGGGGGCACGCTGTTGGCCATCGCGGCGTTCTCGGCCGGCATGCCGAACGCGTCCCAGCCCATCGGCATCAACGTGTTGTAGCCGTTCATGCGCAAGTAGCGGTACATCACGTCGTTGATCGTGTAGTTCCGCACGTGGCCCATGTGCAGCTTGCCCGACGGATACGGCAGCATCGAGACGCAGTAGAACTTGGGCTTGTCGGCCTTTTCGGCCGTCCGGTAAGCGTCGGTGGCGCGCCATTCGCCTTGCGCGGCGGATTCGACGTCGGAGGGAACGTATTTTTCGAGCATGGTGTGGATGGTGAACGCTGGAAACGGGCGCTTTCGGTGCCGGATGCACCGGGCCGGCCGTTCACGATACCGGCAGGTTGCGGCGGTTTCGCGGGGCCCGTTTTTAAAGGAAACGTTGATTATACCGTTGACTGGCGCGTGCTCAGTCGCGTACTCAATGCGCCCCGCCGGGCGGCTCGGTCACGAAGCCAAGGCGCGTGAGCCCGGCCTGCTGCGCGGCCCCCATCACCTGGGCGATCACGTCGTAGCGCGTCTCGCGCGCGGCGCGCAGTTGCAGCTCGGGCTGCTGCGACTCTGGCTGCTTGCCCGCGGCCGTGAAGCGCGCGCGCAGTTCGTCGAGCGTGATGGGCTGGGCGTTCCAGTAGAGCTTGCCGGCCGCGTCGATGGAAAGCGTGACGGTTTGCGCCGTTTGCTGCGCGGGCTGCGCCTCGACTTTCGGCAAATCGAGCCGGATCGCGTGCGTGAAAAGCGGCGCGGTGATGATGAAGATGACAAGCAGCACGAGCATGACGTCGATGAGCGGCGTCATGTTGATGTCGGACATCGGCGCCCCGTCGCGCTTCTTTTCGAGTCCTCCGAATGCCATGCGCGGTGCCTCCTACGACTCGGCCCGCGCGCCTTCGCGCAGCGCGCCGTGCCCGCCTTCGCGCCGCAGCGGCGCGCCTTCCGGCGCACTGGCGTAAGCGTGCAGATCGTGCGCGAAGCCGTCGAGATCGTCGCAAAGCTGGCGCACGAGGCGACCCAGGATGTTATAGGCGAGCACCGCCGGAATCGCGACGACGAGGCCGAAGGCCGTCATGATGAGCGCCTCGCCCACCGGGCCGGCCACGTTCTCGATCATCGCCTGGCCGCTCGCGGCAATGCTGCCGAGCGCGTGATAGATGCCCCAGACGGTACCGAGCAGGCCCACGAACGGCGCCGTGCTGCCTACGGACGCGAGCAGCACCTGGCCGAATTCGAGCCGCCGCTGCGACGCCTGAAGCGCGCCGCGCAACGCCCGCAGCACGCGCTCGCCGCGGTCCACGCGGGCGAGCATCACGCCGTGCGTATCGGCTTCCTCGACGGCAAGCGCCGCCTGGGCGAGCGGCAGGAACACCCGCTCGCGATCGACGCCGCGCATGGCGGCCACGCCATCGGCGAGCGTTCGCGCCTGCCAGAAACGGGCGATGGCGCGCGGCCCCTGGCGCTTCGCGCGCAGCAGGACCCAGCTCTTCACGATGAGGAAGCACCAGCTCGCAATGGACATGGCGAGCAATACCCACGCCACCGCGTGGGTAACCGCGTCGCCGGTTTGCAGATAGTGAATGACCCCGGAACTCGCCGCCATCGGACCTCGCTCACTGTCTGTCCGGCGCACGCACCGGACGGTAAGGGAAACGCTCAGCGCAGGCCGAGCACGTCCTGCATATCGTACAGGCCGTTGGCCTTGTCTTGCAGAAAGCGCGCGGCGCGCACGCTGCCTTGCGCGTACGAAAGGCGGCTCGAGGACTTGTGCGTGATCTCGATGCGCTCGCCAATGCCCGCGAACAGCACCGTATGATCGCCGACGATGTCGCCGCCGCGAATCGCCGAAAACCCGATCGTCGAGGGGTCGCGCTCGCCCGTCACGCCTTCGCGGCCGTACACGGCGCATTCGTCGAGGTCGCGGCCGAGCGCGCGCGCCACGGCTTCGCCCATCGCAAGCGCGGTGCCCGAGGGGGCGTCGACCTTGTGGCGATGGTGCGCCTCGATGATCTCGATGTCATAGCCGGTCTCGAAAAAGCGCGCCGCGTATTCGAGCAGCTTGAGCGTGACGTTCACGCCCACGCTCATGTTCGCCGCGAACACGACGCCGACCTTTTGCGCGGCCGCGCCAAGCTGCGCCTTTTGCTGGGCGTCGAAGCCGGTCGTGCCGATCACCATTTTCACGCCGTGGCGCTGCGCCGCCTCGAGGTGCGCGAGCGTGCCCTCGGGGCGCGTGAAGTCGATCAGGCAGTCGCTTTGCGCGAAAACCTGCTCGATGTCGTCGGTGATGCGCACGCCGGTGTTCTTGCCGAGGAACGCGCCCGCGTCCTGGCCGATGGCGGCCGAACCCTTGCGCACGAGCGCGCCCGAAAGCGTGACATCGGGAGAATTGAGGACGGTTTCGATCAGCATGCGGCCCATGCGGCCCGATGCACCGGCGATTGCGATTTTCATGAGTCTTCCTGCCAAGGTGTCGCCAGCGGCACTACGCAGCGCCGCCGCCAAATGAACGCGGCGGCCGGTAGTGACACCCGGCCGCCGGCTGGATGCGTGGCGCGCCGCGCGCACCACGCCCTGATTGTGCAACGGCTGCTGCCAGCCGGGTCGGTACCGTGCGGTTGCCGATTAGTTGCTCGGGGCCGCGGCGCCCGAAGCCGGCACCGTGGGCGGCGCCGCGAGCGACGAATCGCGCGCGGGGCCGGAAGGCGCCGTGTTGGTGTCGCCCGTGCCTTGCGCGCCGGCGGCCGGGCCGACCGGGTTGCTCGGCGGCACGCCCTGGATTTGCGGCGCCGGCTGACGATGCAACTGGACCTGCGACGGCATCGTGCCGACGTTCTGCGGCAGCGCCGACGACTGCGGATTGCCCGCGCGCACCGAGGGCGTAAAGCCCGACGGCGTTTGCACGGCTTCCGTCGCGCGGTTGGCGGCGGCGGCGGCCTGCGCGTTGGCGTCCTGCGGCAGGGCGTTGGTGGCTGTGCCGAGTTCCGACGTCGGCGTGCGCGCGGTGTCGGGCACGCTCGGGCCCGTCGCGCTCGTGCCGGTGTCCGGCGCGCCGGCGGCTGCGGCCACGGGAGCCGAAGCGCCCGAAGCCGGTGCAGCGGCAGCGGCCTTCTTCTTGCCGCTGCGGTCGCCGTCGATTTCGGCGAGCAGTTCGAGGTTCGAGGGCAGGTCTTCGCCGCCCGACCAGCTCGCGACGCGATCGCCTTCGAACATCACGACAAAGTCACGCTGCTGGACCACCGCCGTCGAGCCGCGCTTGAAGTAGAAGACGTAGTCCCAGCGGTTCGCGTGGAACATGTCGGTGAGCAGCGGCGTGCCGAGCAGTTGCTTGACCTCGGCCCGCGACATGCCCACCTTCATTTGCGCCGCGGCTTCCGCCGAGACGAAATTGCCTTGCACGATGGTGATGCGGTAAGGCGTGATGCTCTGGGCGACCCGTTGCGTCAGGCTGTCGTAAGTGGAACAACCGGCGAGCGCCGCGAACGCGGCCGCAGCCAGCAGGGTGCACGCCAGGCGGCCGCCGTTCATGCGCCGGCCGATCGTTGTGAATTCTGGAATCATTTCCCTCACCGTGCGGGCTTTTCGCGAAGCCGCGCGTATTCTGTAGAAGTTCGTTTGAAGTTCTGCCGAAAATGCCCGGAACGGCAAAAACGCATTAACATAAGAACCTAGCATTGTACTCCAGGGACTTATCGTCATGACCAATCCAACCGATCTCAAGAACATCGGCCTCAAGGCGACGCTGCCTCGCCTCAAGATCCTGGAGATTTTTCAGCATAGCCCGGTGCGTCACCTGACCGCCGAAGACGTCTATCGCAACCTGCTGAACGAGGAGCTCGACATCGGCCTCGCCACGGTTTACCGGGTTCTCACGCAGTTCGAGCAGGCGGGACTGCTCACGCGCAGCAACTTCGAGTCGGGCAAAGCTGTGTTCGAGCTCAACGAAGGCAGCCACCACGACCACCTCGTGTGCCTCGACTGCGGCATTGTGGAGGAATTTTTCGACCCCGAAATCGAAAAGCGCCAGCAGATGATCGCCAACGAGCGCGGCTTCAAGCTCCAGGAGCACGCACTCGCCCTCTACGGCGCGTGCACGAAGGAAAACTGCCCGCACCGCAAGCACTGAGCGGTCGCAGGCCCCAGAAGGGAAAACGCCACGGCAGGGTTGCCGTGGCGTTTTCGTTTGGCGCGTCGAAACACGTCGAAGCGCGTCGAATTTTGAGAAAGAAATTCGAAAAACCCCGGCGGGCCCTCAGGCGAGGGCAAGCGGCTCGTGGGCGCGCGCGAGGCGCCACGGCGCGGCGAGCGTGATCTCGTCGCAGTTCGGCTGCGCGCCGCCACGATCGATCACCACGAAGTCGCTCACCCGGTCGAAGGCGAGTAGCGGGTGATGCCAGACGCCTTTGGCGTAGTTGACGCCCTGCCCGCGCCCGGCCCAGAACGCCCGCAGGTGCGCCGGATCGAACGCGCCCGCCGGCGCGACCACCACCGCGTAGCCCACGTCGCCGAGCGGCACGAACGCCTGGCTGCCGAGCGGATGCCGCTCCATCATCGCGATCTCGACGGGCCACGCGCGCGGCTGGGCGCGAAACACGTTCACGATGGGCCGGCCGCCCGCCTCGTCCACGTCGATGGCGGCGAGATCGTGAAAGCGCTCGGTCGTGCCGCCGTTGATCGGAAAATGGCGCGCGCCTTCGAGCTCGATGACGTCGCCAAACGGCGCGAAAGCCGCGCGCGTCAGGGGTTCCATGTGCAGGATCTGCATCGCGGCTCCTCGCTCAAACGGGTTCGCCCCACAGGCGCAGGCGCGAGACACCGCCGTCCGGGAAGATATTGAAACGTACGTGCGTGACCGGGCCGAGTGCGGCAAGCCCGCTTTCGAACCCATGCTGCTTGTCCATTTCGAGCTTCTGCTCGCCGAGCAGCTCCGGCCAGAACATCGCCTGGGTGATGAGCGAGTCGTCGGTGCCGCCCGTCACGCTCGCCGCCTGAAGCGAGCAGCGGTCCGGATAGTTGCCCTTGAAGTGGGCCGTGTCGACTTCGATCTTGCGGATGATGCCGGGCCGCGCGAGCGCCACGATCGCCCAGTCGTTGCCCGGTTCGCGGCGGCGGCGCGTTTCCCAGCCGTCGCCCATGTTCACGCCGCGGCCCGGCATGAGGAGCGTGGAAGCCAGCCCGAAGTGCTGGTTGTTGGCGGCGACGAGATACGCGCCGTTTTCGATCGCACCAAGGTCGACCAGACTGCCGCGCTCAAGCGTGCTCCAGTCGCGCCTGGGCTGGCCGTACACGCGCAGGCGCGCCAGACCGCCATCGGGATAGAGATTCACGCGCAGATGCGTGAACGCGCGCGTATCGCTCACTTCGACGTAATGATGCTGGTTGCCCTGCAAGGTCGTCGCCGCAACGAGGGTCTGCCAGTCGGCGTTGTCGCCCGGCGCTTCGTCGTCGGCCGCCGGCGCGTAGCACGCCTCGATCGAGGCGGCCGGCGGGAAGTTGCCCGTGAAATGGCTCGTGTCGAGGTCCACGCCGTAAATCACGCCGGGGCGCGCGAGCCGCACCACGCAGAAGTCGTGGCCCGTCGTGCGCTTGCGGCGCGTTTCCCAGCCGTCCATCCACTTGCCGTGGTCGTCGTACTTGCCGGGGATGAACACCGCGGGTTGCGGGTCGAGCATGCGCTCCTTCGGCGCGAAGAACTCGTCGCTCGCATGCAGGGCGCGAGCGCCCAGGCGCGGGTCGGCGAGATTCATGTAGCGGCGCGTGAAGGCGGGAGCGTTGGGGTCGAGTGTCGGAATGGCCATGATGGTGTCGTTTCGCTGGAGTTGTTCAGTGAGTCGAAGGAAAGCGGCGCGCCAGCGCCTGGGTTCAGGCGTGCGCAGGCTTGCCGCCGAGCGCGGCGTCGCCGGCATGCGCGTCGTCTGCGTCGCTCTCGCCTGCGGGCACGTAGAGGAAGCCTTCGTCGAGATTCAGCACGCGCCGGGCGCGCACCTTGTCGATGTCGTGCTCCCACACCGCCACGACCACCGTCGCGACGCAGTTGCCGATCAGGTTCGTGAGCGCGCGGGCGATGCCGACGAACCAATCCACCGGCAGGATCAGCACGAGGCCGAGCACCGGAATCGCGGGAATGGCGGAGAGCGTGGCGGCGAGAATCACGATGGCCGAGCCGGGAATGCCGTGCGCGCCCTTGGAGGTGATGAGCGAGACGAGCACCACGACAATGAGGTCGTGCACGGAAAGCGGCGTGTTCGTGGCCTGCGCGATGAAGATCACCGCAAGCGTCAGGTAGATCGAAAAGCCGTCGAGGTTGAACGAGTAGCCGGTCGGAATCACGAGGCCCACGGTGGAGTCCTTCACGCCCATGAATTCGAGCTTGCGCATGATTTGCGGCAGCACGGCGTCCGAGGAGGCGGTGCCGAGCACGATGGAAAGCTCCTCGCGCAGGTAGCGGATCAGCTTGAACACGTTGAAGCCGGCGAGGCGCATGACGATGCCGAGCACGACGGCGACAAACACGATGCAGCTCGCGTAGAACACGATCACGAGCAGGCCGAGCTGCTTGAGCGAGGCGACGCCGTACGTGCCGGTCGTGAACGCGATCGCGCCGAGCACGCCCAGCGGCGCGAGCTTGATGATGAAGCCCATCACGCGGAAGAACACCTGCGAGAGTTCGTCGATAAGGCTGTTCACGCGCTGCGCCTTCGGCCCGAGCAGCGAGAGCGCGCTGCCGAACAGCACCGAGAACACGAGGATCTGGAGGATGTCGCCCTTCGCGAAGGCATCGAACGCGGTGTCGGGGATGATCTTCAGCAGGAACGCTGCCGTGTCCTTGAGGTTCCTGGCGTGCTCGGTGTAAGTCGCGAGCGACGCCGCGTCGAGCGAATGCAGATCCACGTTCATGCCCGCGCCGGGACGCGTGACATACGCGAGCACGGCGCCGATCACGAGCGCGACGGTCGTCATCGCCTCGAAGTAGACCACCGACTTCAGGCCGACGCGCCCCACCTTCTTCAAATCGCCCGCGTGCGCCATGCCGCTCACCACCACGCAAAACACAATGGGCCCGATCACCATCTTGATGAGTTTGAGAAAGCCGTCGCCGAGCGGCCGCAGCGACTGGGCGAAATGGGGAAACACCGCGCCTACCACGATGCCCAGCACGAGGGCGATCACTACGCGGCCAAACAGCGAATTGAAGAACTTCGTCACGACTTTCTCCTACTGAGCGAGGGGGAGCTAGCAACTGTTCTGACTGGTCTGACCAGCACTGTTATGGCGGATAGTAGGAAGCCGATATACTGGAGTCAAGGTCGGGGAGCGCGGTGTTTACCCTTGCGCGGTCTGACCAGTTTGCGGGCCGGAGCGCAACGCTTGATGCAGCGGCACATGGCCGTTGATGCGATGCACCATGCGGGTGCGCCGCGCAGGACTACAATACCGGTCAGACCACGCGAGCCAAGCGCGCCAACCGATGAAAACCGTTCCGCACACCGTTACCGACGCCGCCATCGCCACGATCCGCGAACGGATCGAAGGCGGCTTGTACCCGGTCGGCAGCCTGCTGCCCGCGCAGCGGCAGCTTTCGGAGGAACTGGCGATCAGCCGCGCGTCGCTGCGCGAGGCGCTCTCCACGCTCGAAGCGCTCGGCATGCTGTCGATCCGCGCGGGCAAGGGCGTGTACGTGACGAGCGCGCAGGCGACGAACGCGCACCCGTGGCGCTTTGCCGATCAGTCGTCGCTGCCCGACACCTACCAGATGCGCTACGCGCTCGAAGGCTTCGCCGCGCGCATGGCGGCGCTGGCGATCGGCGACGCCGACGTCGCATGGCTCGAACAGAACACCGAGGCGCTGCACAGCGCCCTCGCCTGCGACGAACTCGACGAAGCGGCGCAGCTCGACTTCGAATTCCACATGCGCATCGTGAATCTCGCGGGCAACGCGGCGATCGAGTCGATCCTGCGCAGCAGCGCCGACATCATGAAGGAAAGCCAGCGCATGCCGTTCTACCGGCGCGAGCGCGTGCTCTCCACGCATCGCGAGCACGGCCTGATCGTGGCGGCGCTCAAGGCGCGCGACTCGACGGCAGCCGGTGAGGCGATCGAGGCGCACATTGCCAATGCGGCGCAGCGCGCGGGCGTGTACTTCCCGACGCCGCCCGCGTTCGCCGCCGCGCCCCAAAGCGCCATCGAAAGATAAGGACGAAAAAAAACCGCCCCGAGGGGCGGTTTTTTCATCCAGCGTGTAAAGCGTGCTTACTTCGCGTTCGCGAAAGCCACCGCCGTGTCCAGCATGCGGTTCGAGAAGCCCCACTCGTTGTCGTACCAGCTCGACACCTTCACGAGACGGCCCGAGACCTTCGTGAGCGTGGCGTCGAACGTCGACGATGCCGGGTTGTGGTTGAAGTCGATCGACACCAGCGGTGCTTCGTTGTAGCCCAGGATGCCCTTGAGCGCGCCTTCCGAAGCTTCCTTCATGATCGCGTTGACTTCTTCGACCGTCGTGTCGCGCTTGGCGATGAACGACAGGTCGACGATCGACACGTTGATGGTCGGGACGCGAATGGCGTAGCCGTCCAGCTTGCCGTTCAGTTCCGGCAGCACGAGGCCGACAGCCGATGCTGCACCCGTCTTCGTCGGGATCTGGCTGTGCGTGGCCGAGCGCGCGCGGCGCAGGTCTTCGTGGTACACGTCGGTCAGGACCTGGTCGTTCGTGTACGCGTGGATCGTCGTCATCAGGCCGGTTTCGAGGCCGATCTTGTCGTTCAGCGGCTTGACGAGCGGTGCCAGGCAGTTGGTCGTGCACGATGCGTTCGAGATGACCGTGTCCGTCGCCTTCAGCACGTCGTGGTTCACGCCGTAGACGATCGTTGCGTCGACGTCCTTGCCGCCCGGCGCCGAGATGATGACCTTCTTCGCGCCGCCCTTCAGGTGGGCGCTGGCCTTTTCCTTGGTCGTGAAGAAGCCCGTGCACTCGAACACGATGTCGACGCCCAGCTCGCCCCACGGCAGTTCGGCCGGGTTGCGGTTGGCCAGCACGCGGATACGGTCGCCGTTGACGACGAGGTAGTCGCCGTCCACCTTCACTTCGCCCGGGAACTTGCCGTGCGCGGTGTCGTATTGCGTCAGATGCGCGTTGGTCTTCGCGTCACCCAGGTCGTTGATCGCAACGATCTGGATGTCGTGCTTCTTGCCGTTCTCGTAGAGCGCGCGAAGCGTGTTACGGCCGATGCGGCCGTAGCCGTTGATAGCGACGCGAATGGTCATGGTTTATCTCCTGAGGGCTGAAAAATTCTGTACCGGTGCTGCACTGGCGCCGACGCCTGGCTGGGGCGGCTCGAGCGGAATTCGAGCGGGCGCTCAAGGCAGCGGGCCCGCCAGATCTTGCCGATCAGGCGGGCCCGTTACGCATGCTTAGTTGTCGAGTGCGGCCTTGGCCGTCGCCACGACATGATCGACCGTGAAGCCGAAGTGCTTGAACAGCACGCCAGCCGGGGCCGATTCGCCGAACGTGTCGATGCCGACCACGCCGCCTTCGAGGCCCACGTACTTGCGCCAGAAGTCGGTCACACCGGCTTCGATCGCGACGCGGCGCACGCCCTTGGGCAGCACGCGCTCCTTGTATTCAACGTCCTGCTTGTCGTACACGTTCGTGGACGGCATGGACACCACGCGGGCGCCGATGCCTTCGCGCTGGAGCGCTTCGACGGCCTTCATGGCCAGTTCGACTTCAGAACCCGTGGCGATCAGGATGATCTTGCGGCTCGGGATGTCGTCGTTCCAGTCCTTGAGCACGTAACCGCCCTTGGCGATGTTCGCGATCTGCGCGTCGGTGCGCTCGTTGAACTGAAGGTTCTGGCGGCTGAAAATGAGGCTCGACGGGCCGTGATGCGTGATCGACTCGGTCCAGGCCACCGCGGTTTCCACGGTGTCGGCCGGGCGCCAGAGCGTCATGTTCGGAATCAGGCGCAGGCTCGCGACCTGTTCGATCGACTGGTGCGTCGGGCCGTCTTCGCCGAGGCCGATCGAGTCGTGCGTGAACACGAAGATCGACGGGCACTTCATCAGCGCGGCCACGCGCAGCGCGTTGCGGCTGTAGTCCGAGAACGTGAGGAACGTGCCGCCGAACGCCTTGTAGCCGCCGTGCAGGTTCAGGCCGTTGAGCGCCGCGCTCATGCCGAACTCGCGCACGCCGTAGTTGATGTGGTTGCCCCACTGGATACCGGTTTCGCCCGCCTTGGCGGCGCGCACGGCCTTCGAGGCCTTCCAGTTCGTGAGGTTCGAGCCGGTCAGGTCGGCCGAGCCGCCGAGCAGTTCGGGCAGTGCGGCGGCGAGGCCTTCGATGGCCTGCTGCGAAGCCTTGCGGGTCGCGACCGTTTCCTTGCGCGAATCGGCGCCGGCGACGATGGCGGCAGCCTTCTGCGCCCAGTCGGCGGGCAGCTGGTGGGCCATGCGGCGCTCGAATTCGGCGGCTTCGGTCGGGTACTTCGACTTGTAGGCGGCGAATTGTTCGTTCCACGTGGCTTCGAACTTCGCGCCGGCAGCCTTGGCGTCCCAGTCTGCGTAGACTTCCTGCGGCAGCGTGAACGGCTCCCACGTCCAGCCCACCGCTTCGCGCCATTTGGCGATTTCTTCGGCGCCGAGCGGCGAGCCGTGCACGTCGTGACCGCCCGCCTTGCTCGGTGCGCCGTGACCGATCTGCGTCTTGCAGCAGATCAGCGTGGGCTTGTCCGAAGCCTTCGCCTGCTTGATGGCGGCGTCCACTGCGTCCACGTCGTGACCGTTCACATGCGGGATCACGTTCCAGCCGTAGGCTTCGAAGCGCTTGGGCGTGTCGTCGTGGAACCAGTTGACCACGTCGCCGTCGATCGAGATGCCGTTGTCGTCGTACAGCGCGATCAGCTTGTTCAGCTTGAGCGTGCCGGCGAGCGAGCAGGCTTCGTGCGAGATGCCTTCCATCAGGCAGCCGTCGCCGAGGAACACATAGGTGTGGTGATCGACGATCTTCGCGTCGGCCTTGTTGAACTCCGCCGCGAGCAAGGCTTCAGCCAGCGCCATGCCGACCGAGTTCGCCAGACCCTGGCCGAGCGGGCCCGTGGTCGTCTCGACGCCCGGCGTGATGCCGAATTCCGGGTGGCCCGGCGTTTTCGAGTGCAGTTGACGGAAGTTCTTGAGCTCCGCCATCGGCAGGTCGTAGCCGGTCAGGTGCAGCAGCGAGTACAGCAGCATCGAGCCGTGGCCGTTCGACAGCACGAAACGGTCACGGTCGTTCCAGTGCGGGTTCGTCGGGTTATGGCGCAGATGGCGCGACCACAGTGCGACGGCGATCTCGGCCATGCCCATGGGCATGCCGGGGTGACCGGAGTTCGCTTGCTGAACGGCGTCCATGGACAGCGCGCGGATCGCGTTGGCCATCAGCTGGGTGGTAGCGGGGGAGGCGGAGGACGAGGTCGTCATGTCGAGTCCGGAAGTGTGCAAAAAGCGGCGTGGGCGGCCACGTCACGAAGCGCGGGCGCACACAGCAGCGCGGGGGTCCGAAGCTCGGCAAATCGCCCGCTCGGGCGCACATGCGGCGCCAGGAGACGCGAAACGGCCGGAGCAAACGGAGGAGGCTGCAAAGCGCAATATTCTAGCAGATCGTGGGGATTATCCCTGGCTGTAAGGCGAGAGGAACGCGGCGTCCGCCCGCGATTCTCCCCCGCTTGACCAGCCTTCGGCTTGTTGCGGGCCGCCACGGCCGGGGGCGGCTGCGCGGCGCCTATAATGCCGCTGTCGAACCGATTTTTGGCCCCATTTTTCGCGCGCTTTCGTAGGCTCACGCGCGCGGGCCATGCCTCAGGAATTCCGTGACCGCTCCCCTGCTCTTCCATCCCGCTGCCGACGCGCTTTACGGCTTTCCGGGCGCGCGCCGCCTCGCGGCCGCCGATACGCCCTGGCAGCGCATCGAGGTCTGGGACACGCCGCAACTGGGCTGCCTCTTCACGCTGGACGGCCGCCCGATGACCTCCGCCGGCGACGAGTTCATCTATCACGAGTGCATGACCCACCCGGCCGCGCTCACGCATCCCGCCCCGCGCGCGGCGCTCGTGCTGGGCGGTGGCGACGGCGGCGCGGCGCGCCAGTTGCTGCGCCATCCGGGCATCGAGCGTATCGTCGTGGCCGAGCTCGACCCCGACGTGGTGCGCCTGACGGGCGACTACCTGCCCGAGGTGCGCGGCAGCGCCTTCGAAGACCCACGCGTAGAACTCGTGATTGGCGACGCGGCGGCGTTCGTGGCCTCCATGGGCGCATCCGGAGCCGCCACGGCCCGGCAGCGCTTCGACCTGGTCGTGTTCGATCTGACCCCGCCGGATTCGCCCGCCGCCGGGCTCTACACGCGCGAGTTCTACAGCGCCCTCAAAGGCGTGATGAGCGCCGACGCGCTCGTCTCGCTGCATCTCGGCTCGCCGTTCCATCACGCGGCGCGCGTGGGCGCGCTGCTCGCCGGTTTGCGCGAGTCCTTCGCCGTCGTGCGGCCGCTTGCCGCGTATGTCCCGCTCTACGGCTCGCTGTGGCTGATGGCGATCGCCAGCGACATGCTCGACCCCGCGTCGATCGACCCGGCCACGCTGCAAGCTCGCCAGGCCGGGCGCCAACTCGAAGCGCTGCGCTTCTACGACGCACGGTTGCACGAGTCGCTCTTAAAAGCGCCTTTCACTGCCCGCGATAAACTAGGCGAATTCCTACAGCTTTAGTGGTCCTGTCCGTGGACAATGGCAGGTCGCAAACGCTTTCTTCGTGCGCACCCACGCCCAGTAACGGCGCACGGCGCCTCATCCGAACCGCGAATCTGGAGAGACTCGATGACCGCACCCCGCCCTGCCGGCGTGCCGTGGCTGACACCGTATCTGACGGTGCGCGATGCGCGCACCGCGCTGACCTTTTATGAGGCGGCCTTCGGTTTTGGCGTACGCGACAGCGTGGTGGACGACGGCGCGATCATGCACGTGGAAATGACCTACCACGATCAGTTGATCGTCATGTTCGCGCCGGAGGGCGCATTCGGTTCGACGGCGCGCACGCCCAAAAGCGCGCAAACCGTCGCGCCGCAATCCTTTTATTTGTATGTCGACGATGTCGACGCGGTTTATGCGCGGGCCCTCGAAGCCGGCGCGAAATCGCTGAGCGAGCCACAGGACCAATTCTGGGGGGACCGTTTTGCACAGGTCGAAGACCTCGACGGTTACCGCTGGGCGCTTGCTCGCCACCTGTCCTGAATCAATGAGAAATAGTCTTATGCCCCGCTTTTTCGTCGGCAGTTCCCTGCACACCGACGAGGTCGTCACGCTCCCGGACGAAGTCACGCGTCACGTTCAGGTGCTGCGCCTGCAACCCGGCGACACCATCGTTTTGTTCAACGGCCTTGGCGGCGAATACAGCGCCGAGATTCTCGGCATGGAGCGGCGCGACACGCAGGTGCGCATTGGCCCGTTCCGCGACATCGAAACCGAGCCGCCCTACCGGCTCACGCTCGCACAAGGCATTGCCGGCAGCGACAAGATGGATTGGCTGATCGAAAAAGCGGTTGAACTGGGCGCGACGAACTTCGTGCCGCTCACCACCTCGCGCAGCGTCGTGCGGCTCTCGGGCGACCGGGCGGTGCGCCGCCAGGCGCACTGGCAGCGCATCGTGCAATCGTCGTGCGAACAGTGCGGGCGCAACCGCATGCCCGACGTCGCGCCCACACGCGAAATCGCCACCTGGCTCGGCTCGCTGCCCAAGCGCCCCGGCGAAGGCGAGCTGCGCGTGCTGCTTTCCCCGCGTGCGAACGTCTCGTTTTCGACCCTGCCGGCCGAGCCGCCCACGGGTGAAATCACGGTGCTGGTGGGCCCGGAGGGCGGTTTCTCGTCGCCCGAAGAGGCCGCGGCGCTGGACCACGGCTTTATCGCCGTGGGGCTCGGGCCGCGCGTGCTGCGCACCGAAACGGCAGGCATCGCCGTGCTCTCGGCGCTCGCCGCGCGCTGGGGCGGCTGGTAATCGCGCCGCCGGGTGCGCCGGTAAAAATGACAAAGCCCGCCGGAAGGCGGGCTCGCGGTTTTCTGTCGCATGCGCGCGACGGAATGTTCCGTTGAACGTCAGGCGAACGAATAAAAGACCCGGAACGGCACCTGGCGCTCGGCCCAGTATTCGGACGCCTCGCGGAACACGTCGAGCAGCGTCTCGCGGCCGTCCTTGTCGAACTTCTGCGCGATCGGCAGTCCTTCGAGCACGATCACGAAGCCCGGCTGCTCGCCGGCCTTCTGCACCAGATCGGTCAGGCAGTCGTACAAACCATCGTAGTTCTTGCCGAAATGCTTCGGAAACAGAAACGATGTGGCGATGGTTTCGAGCACTTCCTGCTTGGTTTGCGCGTTTGCGCAGAACGCGTAGAGGAAATGCTGGTTCAGCCGCTGCGCTTCGTCGGCGAGATCCTGCACGCGAAACGCCCGAATCGACTGGACGATGTTCGGCCGCACGGTCGCAAACAGGTCCATGGCCTCCTCGTTCAATGAAAGCGCCGCCTCTTTGTCGCGCGACTCGCTGTCTTCCTTCAACTGCATGACGCGCTGGAACAGGTTGCCCTCCCCGGACGCGAACAGATCGCTCGCGACCCGCGGGTCGTGTGCGTAAACGTTATCGCTCATACCGCTCATCCCGGTGTCAATCAATAATTCGCCTGAAACTGGCGTAGTGGTCGTCGGAGTAGTAACAGTTGTCGGTCCGCTTGCGCGAGCCGCCGCAAACAATGCGCTGGGCGCCGCGGTTATGCGCGCCCGGCGTCGGAACGGTGTATTCGTGATAGTAGCCCCGCCGGTGCGGTGGCAATATCCGCTCAAAATTACCGAATACGACGCCGTCCTTCTCGTACGGGAACGGGCCGCCCGCCGCAATCAGGCTCAACGTATTCACCGCCTCGCGCGGCAGTTCGTTGACCGAAATGCTGCCGACGGAAGCGCCCGTGTCGTCCGTCTGGCTGGTGCGAGCCTGAACGCCGGTCGGCGCCAGCGCCGCCACGGCCATAAGCGCCGCCGCCATCACCCGCCGCAAGCCCGGCAGTCCGGAAAACCCGGACGATCTGGACAATCCGCCGCCGAAACAATGAGTTAGACGAGGCGCCATCACCTGGTTCCCGCTTCACGGGTTACGCGTTCGACGACCATGGAGGGTAGGCACCCTTCCTCTCGGAAGAGCGCCCCCCTAAGAACCGTACGTGCGACTTTCACCGCATACGGCTCAAGCCTACATTCATTCCAATCAAAGCCCCATCACATCACTGTAATGGAACCGGCTTAGTTACCGCAACATTCCCAGCGTGTACCTGCTGGTGACAGTGAGGGTGTAACAGCACCCGGTTAGACAAAGCATCTGTACCACCATGCACCCGATACTCTAGGTGATGATCGTGCCAGCCTGTATCGTCCGTTAGAGCACAGCCACAATGCGCGCATAACCCGCTTTGCGACATGTACAACTTGGCCCATTGCTTCCGGTAACGCATCGAGTCCCACATGCGTTCCTGCCGCAACTGCTCGCCGTACTGCTCCCACATCGGATCAAAGGGATCAAACCCTCCTTTAATCTTCTTGTGCCGGTGGATTTCCGTACCGCTAAGCTGGTACAGCTCCGACAACCCTTTCCTACCGTCTTCGTGAACCACGGGTGCAGAGAACACCCAATCGCGCCCACCGACGGTGTGGAAGTACGTCTTCCGCAGCCAGTCGGAGTTCTTGTTTGGATGCCTGCGCTTCGACCATCGCCAGAGCTTCCGGAAAATCAGGTGCTCTAAACGCGTGTACGCCTGCTTGGCTACCACGGGACTGTGATACTGCGCCCAGCCTCGTAGCATCGGGTTCAGCAAGCGGATCAGTTCCTCCTGCTTCACCGTCTTGTTACCGCTGATCGTTTCCGCCACCTTGCGATAGAACGTCTTCACGTTCTTCCTGCTCGGTTTGATGAGTAGTTTTCCCAAGTACTTCCGGAAATTCCACCCAAGGAAATCGAAGCCTTCGTCAATGTGTACGACCCTAGTTTTCTCCTCGGATAACCGAAGTCCTCGCTGAGCCAGGAACACTTCCACCCAAGGGCGGATTTCGCTTTCCAACACCTCTTTCGAGTCGCCGGTGATTACGAAATCGTCCGCGTATCGCACCACATTCACTTTCAGCTTCTTAGCCCTCACGATCCCGAACTTCGCACCGAGGTGCGAAATCAGTTCACGCTCTAAGCCGTTCAGCGTCACGTTAGCCAGTGTCGGGGAAATAATGCCTCCCTGCGGCGTACCGGCCTCAGTCGCCTGTAACTGACCCTTGTAAATCAGGCCAGCTTTCAGCCACTTCCGGAGAATGCCCCTGTCCATTGGAACATGAGACAGCAGCCAGTCGTGGTTGATCCAGTCGAAGCATCCCTTGATATCCGCTTCCAGTACCCATTGGGCCGAAACCCGTTTGGATATGGTGACGAAGATCTGGGACATGGCGTCTGCCGTCGAACGATTTCTCCTGAACCCGTAAGAGTTTGGGTCGCTCGTCGATTCTGCCACTGGCTCCAAGCCCAGCAGATACAGGGCTTGCATCGCCCTGTCCCGCATGGTCGGAATGCCCAGAGGGCGCTCCTTCCCATTGGACTTGGGGATAAAGACTCTCCGTAAAGGCAGAGGCTTGTACCCGCGCCGCTTCAACCTGCCGACAGCTTCCCATCGGCTCTCAGGCGAATCCCACAGTTCGCGATCGACTCCAGCCGTTCGCGCACCCTGGTTTTGCGTAACACGTCGTACCGCATAAAGCTTCGCGGACAACGTGCGGGTCAGCATCCGTTGCAGGGCCTTCACCCTGCGCCAGTCGCCTTCCCGCGTCGCCTTCGCAATTCGAATCTGCATCCCTCTCACGTTCCGCTCAACTCGTCGCCAATCTACGGCGTACCAGTTGTTGTCCGGCGCGTGTGAAAGCGCAGACCCATCCTTTCGGACAGATACTCTCATGCTGCTCTCCCGCTTGAAGAAGTGACTTCCCGCGCGAAGAGCATCACGTCCCCTTGCGGGAGCGTTTTGCTCCCGCATCGGGGGTAAGAACAACACTGACGACCGCAAGGCCGCCAGCAATCACTATTTCCGCTAGAGGGTAGTCAGCCGTCTTGCGACGGTAGACCAGACGGAAGTCTGCCCGCTTTCGCGTGGGGTAATGTCTCAACCCCTATGCATCCCATTACAGGACACCTTTCGCTTTTTCCGTCCTCCCATACCCGCACGGCCAACAGCGTTCCTTGCGGTCCGCCTGCCTGCAATGATCCGCAGGCAACCATACGGGCTTACCACGTTCCCGGCATGTCACACGATTGACTTAGGTTCTACCTATTCCCCGGCGGTCTAGTGACGACGTAACCCGTGCTTTCAGCGAGTTATCCGACCGCGTACCGTTTGGCTTGTGCCTGTCAGCAGCTTAGGCACGGTCCTTATCACGAGGTTTATCAGTAGTTCACTAAAGTTAACCATATCAATCAGCCTAGCCCCTCAACCCCCTTGCTGCTGGGAGTCTCCGGTAGATCGTTTCACAACAGCCTACCGCCCGTGCTTCCGGGGGACGCATTGTCGAAGAAGCTTCAGACCCCACCGTTACCAGTGACGCATGTTCTTCTAGGCTACTGCTGGTCGTACAACAGGTTCTCTGCACTCACATCTACTTCCAGTGAGGCCGAACAATGACACACCGAGCTTTCGCTCGTATCCGCTAGCGAATCCCCTACCCTCAAGATAGAGGAAAATTGCAAACGACACCCCGCCTTGTCGGCGGAGGTGAAGCCGCTGACTGGGCGGGACCTAATGGTAATCAGGTCAATGCAACAAGGATTCCCGGCTGACTGCTCCGGTCTCCAATTTCACTTAAAGGTGCACCTTTATGGGATGCATCTGTTACTTCAAGTGCGACCAACAAGGTGGTCGCCCGCGGAGGGCATGGTGAGTTTCCTCAATAACCCTCTGTAAAGGTGATGCTTTTTCAGTCGATGCTCCGTGACGTGGAGCAGGCGGACACGAGCGTGCGTGTCGCACGAAAGGTGTAAGGGTATCGCTAATGATGCCTGGAAGCAACGATAGCCGGGCGACGACGACTAGAGCTTGACGACGCACAAGCACGGGATAGGTAAATTTTACAATCTCGTTTTGCGCTTCGAAGGCCGATTTCTCCGCACGAAAAAAAGCGGCGCGCTCGTCCGGAGCGCGCCGCTTTTTTGTGCAAACCGCCGGGCTCGCCGGCGTGAGCTGGCTTAACGCGATGCGTTCACGTCGGCAACGAGCAGCGCCGTCATGTTGACAATGCGGCGCACGGTGGCCGAAGCCGTCAGCACGTGCACCGGCTTGGCCGCGCCCAGCAGGATCGGCCCGATGGCGATGTTGTTGCCCGCCGCCGTCTTGAGCAGGTTGTACGAAATGTTCGCCGCGTCGATGTTCGGCATGATGAGCAGGTTCGCTTCGCCTTCGAGCGTCGACTCCGGCAGGATTTCGCGGCGCAGGGTGGCGTCGAGCGCCACGTCGCCGTGCATTTCGCCGTCCACATGCAGGTCCGGCGCACGTTCCTTGAGGAGTTCGAGCAGATCGCGCATCTTCTGCGCGGAAGGCGCGTTGCTCGAACCGAAGTTCGAGTGCGAGCACAACGCGACCTTCGGCTCGATGCCGAAGCGGCGCACTTCCTCGGCGGCCATGATGGTGATTTCGGCGAGCTGCTCGGGCGTCGGATCGACGTTCACGTGCGTGTCGACGATGAAGATCTGGCGGTTCGGCAGCACGAGCGCGTTCATCGCCGCGTACACGTTGCAGCCCGCCTTCTTGCCGATCACCTGGTCGATGAAGTGCAGATGGCGGTGCGTCGTGCTGACCGTGCCGCAGATCATGCCGTCGGCTTCACCCCGCTGCACGAGCATCGAGCCGATCAGCGTGGTGCGGCGGCGCATTTCGAGCTTCGCCATTTGCTGCGTGATGCCCTTGCGCGCCATGAGCTTGGCGTAGCTTTGCCAGAAGTCGCGATAGCGCTCGTCGTGGTCGGTGTTGACGACCGTGTAATCCTGGCCCGCGACAAGACGCAGACCGTAACGCGCGATGCGCTGCTCGATCACAGCCGGGCGGCCGATCAGGATAGGCTTGGCGAGCTTTTCGTCGATCACGATCTGCACGGCGCGCAGGATGCGCTCTTCTTCGCCCTCGGCGAACACGATGCGCTTCTTCTCCGGCTCCACGGCGCGCGCGAGCTGGAAGATCGGCTTCATCGTCGTGCCGCTGTGGTAGACGAACTGCTGGAGATGCTGCTCGTAAGCGTCCATGTCCTCGATCGGACGCGTCGCGACGCCCGAGTCCATGGCCGCCTTCGCCACGGCCGGCGCGATCTTCACGATCAGACGCGGGTCGAAGGGCTTCGGAATCAGATATTCAGGCCCGAATTGCAGATCCTGGATGCCATAGGCCGTGGCCACCACGTCGCTCTGCTCCTGGCGCGCCAGTTCCGCAATCGCGTTCACGGCGGCGATTTCCATCTCGCGCGTGATGGTGGTCGCGCCCACGTCGAGCGCGCCGCGGAAGATGAACGGGAAGCACAGGACGTTGTTCACCTGGTTCGGGTAGTCCGTGCGGCCCGTGGCGAGCACGGCGTCCGGACGCACTTCGAGCGCCAGCTCCGGCAGGATTTCCGGCGTGGGGTTCGCGAGCGCGAGAATCAGCGGCTTCGCTGCCATCTGCTTGACCATGTCCTGCTTGAGCACGCCGCCGGCCGAAAGGCCGAGGAAAATGTCGGCGCCTTCGATCACTTCGGCAAGCGTGCGCGCGTTGGTCTCACGCGCGAAACGCTCCTTGTCCGGATCCATCAGCTCGGTGCGGCCCTTGTAGACCACGCCCGCGAGGTCGGTCACGATGATGTTTTCGAGCGGCAGGCCGAGATCGACGAGCAGGTCCAGACACGCCAGCGCCGCTGCGCCCGCGCCCGAGGCGACGAGCTTCACGTCCTTGATGTCCTTGCCCACGACCTTCAGGCCGTTCGAGAAGGCGGCCGCCACCACGATGGCCGTGCCGTGCTGGTCGTCGTGGAAGACCGGAATCTTCATGCGCTTGCGCGCTTCCCGTTCGACGATGAAGCACTCGGGCGCCTTGATGTCTTCGAGGTTGATGCCGCCGAAGGTCGGCTCGAGCGCGGCGATCACGTCGACGAGCTTGTGCGGGTCCGATTCGTTCAACTCGATGTCGAAGACGTCGATGCCCGCGAACTTCTTGAAGAGCACCGCCTTGCCTTCCATCACCGGTTTCGAAGCGAGCGGCCCGATGTTGCCGAGCCCGAGCACGGCCGTGCCGTTCGACACGACGCCCACCAGATTGCTGCGCGCCGTGAAGCGCGCGGCGTTGAGCGGATTCTCGACGATCGCCTCGCAGGCGAACGCCACGCCCGGCGAGTACGCGAGCGAGAGATCGCGCTGGTTGATCATCTGCTTGGTCGGCGCAATCGCGATCTTCCCAGGCGTGGGGAACTCGTGATAATCGAGTGCGGCTTCGCGAAGCTTGTTCGTGGCGGGATTCGACATAAGAGGCAGGACGTTAGTGCGGATTAGAATGACAACTCGAACGCTAAGTTGACCGATTGTAGCGCCAATCCCTGACAGCATTCCTTACAGTTAAGGCGCAAGTGCCGCGACTCCGATGCGGGAAACGACGCGCCGGCCACGCCTCACGTAATAGACCTTTCGTCATGCTTTCCGAGTTCTCTCTCATCGACCGATATTTCGCACGCCGCGCGCGCGAGCACACACAACGCGCGACGCTCGGCATAGGCGACGACTGCGCGCTCATCGCGCCCGCCCCCGGCGAAATGCTGGCCGTTTCGACCGACATGCTGGTGGAAGGCCGCCACTTCTTCCCGGATATCGATCCGCACGCGCTCGGCCACAAGGCGCTCGCGGTCAACCTGTCGGACCTCGCCGCGATGGGCGCACAGCCGCTCGGCTTCACGCTCGCGTTCGCGCTGCCCAAGCCCGGCGAGGACTGGCTCGCCGCGTTCAGCGCCGGGCTTTTCGAGCTGGCCGACCGTTTCGACTGCGAGCTGATTGGCGGCGACACCACGGCGGGACCGCTCAATCTTTGCCTTACGGTTTTCGGTTCGGTGCGTCAGGATGCCGCACTCCGGCGCGACGCCGCGCAGGCCGGCGACGACATCTGGGTGTCCGGCACGCCCGGCGACGCGCGCGCGGGCCTCGGCATGATGCGCGGCGAATGGCAGATGAACGCGCTGGTGGATGAGAAGGACGCCGCGCATTTTCGCCGCGCGCTCGAATATCCCGAACCGCGCGTGGCGCTCGGCCTCGCGCTGCGCGGCGTGGCGCGCGCGGCGCTCGATGTCTCCGACGGACTGGCCGGCGACCTGCGCCACATCCTGGAGCGATCGAATCTCGCGGCGACCGTCGATGTGGACGCGCTGCCGCTCTCGCCCGCGCTCGCGCGTCTGCCGCGCGACGTGCAACTGCAATGCGCGCTCGCGGGCGGCGACGATTACGAGCTGTGCTTCACCGCCGCCCCGGCGCAACGCGAGGCCGTCGCGGCGGCGGCGCAACAGGCCGGCGTGCGCGTCACGCGCATCGGTACAATGAGTTCGCCCGCATCGACTCACGACGCCCCCGAGATTCGCTGGCGCGACGCCGCGGGCGCGCCGCTCAACCTGACGTTGCAAGGCTTCGATCACTTCCATGCAGACTGACCCCACGCCCTCGCCCGCCGACGAATACGCGACGGGGGGCCAGCCGGCTCCCGCAAAAGGCCCGGCGTCCGGCGCGCCGAAACCCGGCCCGCGCCGCGCCGACGCGGCGTTCATGCTCACGCATCCGTTGCACATCGTCTCGCTCGGCTTCGGCTCCGGCCTTTCGCGCCTCGCGCCCGGCACGGCCGGCACGCTGTTCGCGTGGGCCGCGTTCGAAGTGCTCAACCGCTACCTCACCGTGACCGAGTGGGGCTTGCTGATCATGGTGGGCTTTTTCGCGGGCATCGCCATCACGGGCTTCACCGCGAAGAAGCTCAGCGTGGAAGATCCCTCGGCCATCGTCTGGGACGAAATCGTCGCGTTCTGGCTCGTGCTGCTGATGATCACGCCCGTCGACTTCACGGGACGCCTGTGGGCCTTCGTGGTGTTCCGCTTCTTCGACACGGTGAAACCGCCGCCCATCCGCTATTTCGACCGGCATTTCAAGGGCGGCCTCGGCATCATGCTCGACGACATCGTCGCCGCCTTTTTCACGCTGCTCGTCATCGCGCTCTGGCGCATGTCGGTCTGAAGCGACTTCGCCACCCTTTCCACGGATTGCCGCAATGTCTACCGACTCCGTCGTTCACCAACTCGCCATCCGCGTCGGCAACAAGCTGCGCGACGGGCGTCTCATGCTCGCGACCGCCGAGTCCTGCACCGGCGGCATGGTCGCCACCGCCATCACCGACATCTCGGGCAGCAGCGGCTGGTTCGAGCGCGGCTTCGTGACCTATTCGAACCAGGCGAAGTCCGAGATGATCGGCGTGCCGTCCGAACTGATCGAAAAGCACGGCGCGGTGAGCGAGCCGGTTGCGCGCGCCATGGCCGAAGGCGCGCTCAGCAACAGCCGGGCACAAGTTTCGCTCGCCATCACCGGCGTCGCCGGGCCTGGCGGCGGCACGCCGGAAAAACCCGTCGGCATGGTGTCGTTCGGCTGGAGCAACCGGCTGCATACGAGCGTCGAGACGCTGGTGTTCAAGGGCGACCGCGAACAGATCCGCGTGCAGGCCGCCGCGCACGCGCTGCGCGGGCTACTCGCGCTCATCGACGAACAGGAACGCTGACGCGTTCGGCGGCCTTCCCGCCGGACGCCGTCACCCAACGGTCATAAACGGCTATCACGGGCTACAGGAGGCCGCCATCATGGCAACCGCGAACCACGCAGTCGAAGAACTGATCCGCCGCTTCGGGCTCGAACCGCACCCCGAAGGCGGCCACTACAGCGAAACCTATCGCGCCGACAAGCTCGTGCGCCGTGACGGCGCAAACGACGCAGACGGCACGCGCGCGGCCTCGACGGCCATCTACTTCCTGCTTGCGGAAGGCGCGTATTCGGCGTGGCACCGTATCCGCTCCGACGAGCTATGGCACTTCTACGCGGGCTCCCCCATCGAAATCCATTCGATCGACGAGCGCGGCGTGCTCTCCACGCGCAAGCTCGGCCATGCGCTCGACCATCCGGGCACGGTATTCCAGGCCGTGGTGCCGGCGGGCCACTGGTTCGCGGCCCGCTGCTGCGACCCGTCCACCTATGCGCTCGTGGGCTGCACCGTGGCGCCGGGATTCGAATTCAGCGAGTTCGAAATCGCCGATGTGACCGCGCTGGCCGAAAAATATCCACTGCATCGCTCGATCATCGAATTGTTCGGCAAGCCGGCTTCGGCAGGAAGAAGCAACTGACAGGACGCCTCCGGCAACAGCCGGGCGAGGCGCCATTGGGACGTCAGCGATTCGCGGCCTTGGCAGCCGTTTCGCACAGCGCCTCAAAATCCTTGCTGACATTGAATTCGCGCATTTCGCGAAGCGACGCACAGGCAAGCTGAGCGAATCGGCGTGACGCTTCCAGGGTTAGCGCGGCGGTCGAGCCCGGAACCGCCTGCATGCCCATCATGCCGCGAAAGAAGCGCTCAGCGTGAATGGATGGGTGATAGTGCATGCGCACTCGCTTGCGGTCATGCAACCGCGGATTGCCGAATATCATGAGCAGTGCCAACGAAAATGCACCATCCTCACCGCCCAGGCGACGAAATACTTCGTCGGCAGGAAATCCTCCTAGCGCGGCGTAAGCCGAGCGTCGGATGACAAGGCTGCTGGGCACCGTATTGCTCAACGTATCCGCCACTTTCCGGAAATCCGGATGCGCGACGATATCAGCCGGAAAGCCGCAATATTCAACGTCCAGCCGGATGGAAGGCTCACGTGGGTGCCTCGCCAGATACTCGACGGCGTCACGCAGCGCGCCCGGCAAGTATTCGTCGTCGGCGTCGAGGAAAGCCAGCAGTGGATGCGCGGCATTCAGCGCCCCCCAGTTGCGCGCACACGCGGCTCCGCCGTTCTGCGGCATGCGCAACAACTCGATTCGTGAATATTGGCGCGCATATGCGGCGCAAACGGTCGCTGACGCGTCCTGCGAGCCATCGTCCACGACGAGAATTTGCGTCGCTTCGGGCTGCGCCAGGCAGCTATCCAGCGCGCGTGCGAGCGTGTGCCCGGCGTTGAAGCAGGGAACAATTACGGAAATTGACATAACGAAAGTCTGCAAGAGAGAAGCGCCGGTTCAAGTGCGTTCCAAACGTCGTCCGCGCGAATAACAAATATCCATCCGTCCCCTGCCGGCAGTCAATCAGCCAGCCGCGAACCCCATGAACTGCGACGCGCTCAAGCCACGCGCTTTCACCCAAAGGCGCAAGTCGCGCAAAAAAAAAGCGTGCCCGAAGGCACGCTCAAACGCCCCACCACGCCAGGCGGTCTGCCAGCCGCCGCCTGGTCCACGCACCCTACTGCGTGTTCTTCTGCTTGCCGCCTATTTGGCGGTGATCTCCACGCGACGGTTCGGCGCGAGGCAAGCAATGACTTCGGAGGTCGCCCGGCTGCCCGGACACATCTTCACCGGGTTCGCGGAACCCAGTCCCTTCACGTCGACCCGCTCGGCCGCCAGGCCGCGCTGCTTCAGCCCCTGCGCGACAGCCCGTGCGCGCCGCAGCGAGAGATCGAGGTTGTGCGCGTCAGGGCCGAACCGGTCGGTGTAGCCGGTGATCGTCAATGCCTGCACCTTGCGGCTCGCGCCATTGAGCTGCTGCGCGACCAGGTCGAGCTGGCGTCCGCCTTGCGCAGTCAACACCGCGCTATCGAAGCCGAATACCGCATCGGCGGACAGCGCGAGCGGCGCTTGCACTGGCGGCTGCGGCAGCGGCGCGGCCGGCGGCGCACAGTGCGCGAGTTCGGCTTCGACCTGCTGCGCCAGTTTCTGTGCGTTCTCGATCGCGTCCCAGCCGTGTACCCAGCGCGTGCCGACCGTCTCTTCCTGTTCCTTCCAGGCTTCATCGGTCAACGCCGACAGGCGTCCCGCGTCCTCGCCGCGACACGGCGATACCGATGCGCGCTGATTCACGGCATCGAGTTCGAGCAGCGCCTTCTGCCATGCGTCGCGCGTCGGCATGTACTTCGCGTGATAAATCGGCTCGAACGGCACGCTGCCGTCCACGAAATGCCGTGCGTTGTTGTACGCCCTGGTGCCCGCGTCGTTGTACACGTTCGAGGCCAGCGCCACATGGCTGTCCTGACGCACCGCCACGTCGAGCCAGCCTTCGGCCAGACCGCGCTGGTAAGGATCGGCCACGCGCTGCGTCGCCGAGCGCATCGCCTGGACCTGATCGCGAGGTGCCGGAGACGAGCATGCGCTCGCCAGCGCGGCAACGAGTGCCGCACACAGGAATGTTTTTTTCATAAGTTTCTCCGTGCCCGCCGCGGTTTCCCGCGGCGGGTCAGCGACGGTCTATCAGAACCCGAAGGTTGCGCCGACCGACGCGCCGGTGGCACTGCCGCTCGCCGTGGAACGGGCGACGTGAGCGTTGAGCAGCAGACGGGTCCCGACGTAGTAGTTGGCGCCGAGCGCGAGCGCGCCCTGACCGCCATACGTACCGGCCGCAACCGACATCTGGAAGTTGCCTTCCGCGCGCGCATTCGGGATCAGCGAAGAGGCCGCCATGGCCGCCGCACCGACACCGTTCATCTGGTCGCGCACCTTGCCGATCTGCTGGTCGGTGTACGACTTCGACTGCTGCACGCCCTGCTGAACCATGGTGTTCACGTTATCCGTGACCTGGCCCACCGCATCGTTGAGCTGATTGACGTTGACCGCGTCGGTCCCCGCCGTACCAGCCGCGACGTTGGTCACCTGGCGCTCGTTGCCCGCCGAGCCCATCGACACCGTGTTGGCACGATCGGCCACCGAACCCGCGCCCAGCGCCACCGAATTGGCCGCACTAGCCGTGGCGTTCGCGCCCAGCGCCGTCGCCTGGTCGCCGCTCGCCAGCGAGCTCGCGCCCACCGCCGTCGCCTGCGTGCCCGTTGCCGCGGCATTGGCACCCGCAGCCGTGGCATGCGTGCCGCTTGCGCTCGCCGCTTCCGTGTCGCGGTTGCCATCGGCCGCGAACATCGGATTCGTGGCGTTTTCCGCGATATTGGTCACGGTCGCGATCGCCGAATTCATCTGGCCGAGGTTCACGGCGTCGCTGTCGACCTGACCGTCTGCGACGTTGTGGATCGCCACCGCACTGGTCGCACCGCTGCCGCCCAGCGTGACGCTGGTGTGGCTCGACGAGTCGTAGCTCACGGTGTCCGCCAGTTGACCTTGCATCTGCGTGACGCTGCCCGAGAGGTTCGTGATCGCATCGCCAACGTTGTTGAACGTCGAGCCGCCCACCACGTACGTCGGGTTCGAGATCGAACCGTTCGCGTTCACCGTCGAGCCGCCGCCCAGCGAGCTGGCCGTCGAGCTGGCCAGACCGTAGAGCTGCGAGCCGTTCACCGCGTCGAAGCTCGACGCGCTCACCGCACCTGCCGCCACGTTGTGCAGCGCCACCGGCGTCGTTGCGCCCGCGCCGCCCAGCGTCACCGAATCGTGCGCCGACGAGTCATACATCACCGCATCGGCAAGCTGGCCGTTGAGGTTCGTGATGTCGCCCGACAGGTTCGAGATGCTCTGGTTCGTCGCGTACAACTGCGCACCGTTCACCGCGTCCGTGCTCGACGCGCTCAGATCGCCCGCCGCCACGTTCGTCAGCTTCACCG